>JAEZHO010000002.1 GCA_023416545.1 Pseudomonadota bacterium | reverse complement strand
TGCAGCCGATCGTTCCGGCCTCGGCATCGCGCACCGCCCTTTCGATGAAGCGGAAGGCCGCATCGCCGGCGACCGGGCTCAGCGTGCCCCAGGGCAGGGGGGCGCCTTCGACCTCGATGTCGACGACGTGAGGAGCGAGGTCCAGGTCGAGCCCGAGCGCCTTGCGCGCCGCTTCGAGCGTCGGCAGGTTTCCGTAGATACGCGTTGCGGCGCGATCCTCGGGCGACATTTCGGCCAGGGCCCGGACCGAGATCTCGGGACCGACGCCGCAGGGATCGCCCATGGTGATGCCGATAATGCCGCTCATGTCATTCTCCGTTCTTCGACGCTTCCTGGCCAGTGTGCAGGAGGGCGCTGCGATGGTCTCGGGCGATGCCTGCTCCACAGGCCCGGACAGGGCATGTTCTGGCGCAGTTCTTCAACCGGCTCCTTGCAAAGCGGGCTCGTCCGCAGAGATCAGGCGGGTCGATGTCGCTTCTGATCAAATCCCGCCGGAGAGGAGACCGGCGGGTGTGGTTGCCGAGGACCGGCCCACACCCGGCAGTTGGTGGCGAGCAGGTGCTATCCGGCACCTGCCTGGATCGTCTTTGACCAGACGAGGCACTGTCGGACGACGGTCAGCCTCGTCGCCCGGATCAGGCGAGCGAGATCGCTTCGCGTTCCCAACCGTCGTTGCGGGCACCCTTGTAGGCCGTGACTTCAACCTCGACGAGGTAGATTTCCGAAGCCAGGGTGCCGGCGGTGATGGTCACGACCGGGTCGATGCCGCGGAAAACCTCGCCCCAGTGGTCGAGCAGTTCCGGATGGTGCTGGCGGTTCGGGATGTAGATGCGTGCGCGCACGACATCCTGGAGATCGGCACCTGCAGCCTGCAGGGCCTTCTGGATGTTGTGGATGGTCATCTTCATCTGCTCGAGCGGGTCGCTTGGCATTTCCTTGGTGGCATGGTTGCGCCCAGCCGTGTTGGAGACGAGCACCCAGTCGCCGATAACGATGGCGCGGCTGTAGGAATACTTCTCTTCATAGGCGGAACTGGACTTGATCTTCTTCAGCATTGTTCTCTCTTGCTTGGGGTGGGAAGGGGCGCCAGCGGCTGGCCGTCGGCGCGGATCTCTTCGCGGTCGAACGCCTAGCCGGCGATGTAGACCACATGGGTCTCGGTGAACTCGTAGAGGCCGTGCTTGCCATCGGCGCCGCCGATGCCGGACTTCCGGCGGCCGGCATGAAAGCCCTGCATCGCCTCGAAGTTCTCACGGTTGATGTAGGTTTCGCCGAACTTCAGCTCGCGCGAGGCCTTCAGCGCTGCCGACAGGTCCCGGGTGTAGATGGAAGACGTCAGGCCGTATTCGGAGTCGTTCGCAAGCGCGATCGCCTCCTCGAGGCTGTCGACCGGCTGCACGGGCAGCACCGGTCCGAACGTCTCGCGGCGCATGATGTCCATGTCGGCAGTTGCATCGACCAGCAGCGTCGGCTCGTAATGAAAGCCCTGACGGCCCTCCGCCTTCTTGCCTCCGGTGATGACGCGGGCGCCCTGCGTTCGGGCGAGATCCACGGCGGCAGCCACCTTCTCGAGGCCTGCCTGGTTGATGAGAGGACCCATCTCGAGCTCGGTCTCGACGGACGGATCGCCGTAGCGGGTCGCCTTGAACAATGCGGTCAGCTTCTCGACGAGCGCATCATGTACTTCGCGCTCGACATAGACGCGCTCGGCACAGTTGCAGACCTGCCCCGTGTTGATGACGCGCGAATCGTAGATCGCCTTGGCCGCGAGATCGAGATCGGCATCCTTCAGGACGATGGCCGGAGCCTTGCCGCCGAGTTCCAGATTGACGCGGGTGAGGTTCTTGCCGGCAAGCTGCATGATATGGGAGCCGGTGCCGACTGATCCGGTGAAGGTGATGAGGTCGACGCCGGGGTGAGCCGCAAGCGCCTCGCCGGTTGTGCGGCCACGGCCGCCGACGAGATTGAACACGCCTTTCGGGAGACCGCATTCTGCGGCAAGCTCGGCGAAGATGAAGGCGTTGACGGGCGTTTCTTCGCTGGGCTTGATGACGATGGTGTTGCCGGTGACGAGGGCCGGAGCCAGCTTGCGGGCGATCAGGAAGAAGGGGAAGTTCCACGGCAGGATGCCTGCCACCACGCCGACCGGCTTGCGCAGCAGCAGCATGGTCTCGTTCGGCCGGTCGCTGGTGAGCACCTCGCCCTCGATGCGGCGCGCCCACTCGGCCATGTAGTCCAGGTAATCGGCGGTGAAATCGGCCTCGACCTGGGCAAGCCCGCGAACCTTGCCCTGCTCCTGGACGATGATGTCGGCGAGGTCGGTACGGTGTTCGCGGAGTTTTGCAGCGATCTTGCGCAGGTAGCCGGCACGCTCGATGGCCGGCAGGCGCTCCCAGTCCGCCTGGGCGGCGCGGGCGGCAGCAACCGCACGATCGACTTCGGCAGCATCACTTTCCGGAATCCGCGCGATGACCTGGGTGGTCGCCGGGTTCATGACATCGATCAGGTCGCCCTTGGGATCGACGAAGCTTCCGTCGATATAGGCGCGATAGGCGCGATCCGGAGAGACGAAAGGATTGTTGGCCATGTTAACTCCTCCATGGGCCGGGAAGAGGCTCTTCCCGGCGATAGCCTTTTAGATCGAAGTGTTAGAGCGAGGGCTCGAGCGAGCAGTTGATGGCAAACTCCGCCACCACTGCTTCGTTCGGCAGGTCCAGGATCATCGACACGATGCGCGCGATGTCCTCCGGCTGCGTCATGTCTTCGGGTGGCATCGTCGTCAGCGCGGTCGCCATCTCGGTAGCGACGAAACCCGGGCAGACGGCAGTGGCGCGAATACCCTTCTCGAAGCCTTCGTGCCGGATGCCATGGGTCAGCGCGACGGCGGCAAACTTCGACATCGCGTAACTGCCGGACGCGGCTGTCTTGACACGCTTGCCGGAGAGCGACGCGAGAATGACGACGCGTCCGCGCTTGCTGGCCGCCAGCGGCTCCCATGCCGCCTTGACCAGCCGGCGCGGGGCGAGGACGTTGATTTCCATCATCTCGCGGATTTCATCGTCACTGGCGTCGAGCGCGCTCTTGCCGGCAGAGATGCCGGCGCTGGCGACGATCGCGTCGATGCGGCCAAACCTTTCCATGGCGCTGGCGACCCAGGCCGCCTCCGCTCCGGCATCGGCGGATTCGTAATGCTGGCAGTGGATGCGATCCGGGGCCAATGCCCCCGCCCAGTCGGGCAACGCCCCGCCACGAATCCCGAGCGACAGCGACCAACCCTCGGCGAGCAGCTTCTGCCCGATGGCAGCGCCTATCCCCCGGCGACCGCCGGAAATGAGTGCGACCCGTGCTGACATGATCACCCTTTCGAGGCGTATTTCGGCCGCAAGCGGCTGATGTCGAAGACTTTGGCATCGACCTTGGTGGTCGATCCGGTGACGAGGTCCGCCATCAATTCCCCTGCGGCCGGGCCGATACCGAAGCCGTGGCCGGAAAAGCCCGACGCGAGATAGAAGCCGGGTACCGGGTGAAGGGGGCTGATAACCGGGATCGCGTCGGGGGTCGCATCGATAACGCCCGCCCATTCGTGGACCACGCGCGCATTGGCGAAGGCTGGGAAGTTGCGTGAGATGTTGCGGAGTGCCTTCGCGGTGAAGCCCGCATCCGGCTTCGGGTCCATCGTGCGGCATGCCTCGAACGGGGTTTTCTCGGCACCCGTCCAGCGGCGTTTCGTCATCAGTTCCTGGAAGAACGTCGCGTTGAATTGCAGGCTGAGCTCGCGCCATGTCGTGAGATAGGTCGGCGCGAATTCGAACAGCAGCCGGAAATGATCCGGCGTGATAGGGGCAAGGTTCTTGTTGCGGACTGCGATAGTGAAGCTGCCGTCCAGCCGCTGGCGATAGGCGAAGTCACCCGCACCGACAGGCATGTTCGTAACGCCCTGGACATTGTCGACCTGCGTTACCGGCCCGATCACTTTCAACTGAGGAAAATCGAAACCCATGTTGCCGGCAAACAGGCGGGACCAGATGCCGCCCGCCAGGACGACCGCCTGGCACCTGATCTCGCCACGCTCGGTGATGACGGAGCTTACGGCGCCGGCAGCGGTCTCCACCGTGCGGACGGCGCAATTGGTGAGGATCCTTGCCCCTTTCTCCCGTGCATACTCGGCCATGGCTGGAACGGCGATCCATGGCTCGGCGCGACCGTCACTGCCGGTATGCAGTACGCCGAGAAGCTTCCCATGGTTTCCGGGGATCTTCTCTTCGATCTCGGCCGAGCTGAGCATGCGGGCATCGAGGCCGTGTCGTTTGCCGATCTGCTCCCACTCCAGCCACCCTTTCAGGTCACGTCTGGTGTAGGAGAGGTAGCTGATGCCGGTGCGGCGCCAACCGGTATCGCGGCCGATGCGTTCGTTGAGACGCGACCACATGTCGACCGAATGGATGCACAGCGGCAATTCCCGTTCGTCGCGGCCCATCTGGCGCGTCCAGCCCCAGTTTCGGCTCGACTGTTCGCCAGCGATCACGCCCTTCTCGCAGAGCGCTACCGAAATGCCGCGCTCGGCAAGCTCCATCGCGGTGGTCACCCCGATGATGCCACCACCGATGACCACGACATCGACTTTCTCGGGTAATTCCGGATCGCCCTGGAACGGTTTCACGGGAATTGAAAGGCTGCTCATGATGAAACTCTTTGTTGGGCTGCAGCGACGGGATCAGGCCCACTCGGGCCCGGGGACTTGGACGAAGTGTCCGGGCGAGGCCTCGATGTAATCCCGCTCGGGCGGCTGGTAGTCGCGGGGGCGAACGGGGCTGTTCAGTTCCAGCACCGGCGGCGGGTTGCGTTGGCCGCGCAGGGAAGGATCGGGCACCGGTACCGCGCTCAGCAATCGCTTCGTATAGGGATGCGCCGGATTGCCGAAGATCGCCGCGCGTGGACCGATCTCGACGATCTCTCCGAGATACATCACGGCGACCGTGTGGCTGATGCGCTCGACCACCGCCATGTCGTGGCTGATGAAAAGGAAGCCCAGGCCCATTTCCTGCTGAAGGTCCATCATCAGGTTGACGATCTGGGTCTTCATCGTCACGTCGAGCGCGGAAACGGCCTCGTCGGCGACGATGACGCTCGGCTTCATCACCAGCGCACGGGCGACGCAGATGCGCTGGCGCTGGCCGCCCGAGAACTCGTGCGGGTATCGGCTCGCCATCTCTGCCTTGAGCCCGACCCGTTCGAGCAGGGAAGCGGCAATCGCCTGCTCCTCCTCACGAGTGGCAAGCCCATGGATTCGAAGCGGCTCGGTGATCGCCTCGCCGACCCGAAGGCGTGGGTTCAGGCTTGCATAGGGATCCTGGAAGATCATCTGGATCTCCCTGGCCCGGTCGGGAGCGCTGATCGAGCGCAGCTCGCGGCCGTTCAGCTTCACGCTACCGCTCTGGTAGTCGTAGAGCCCGGTAATGACGCGACCTGTTGTCGACTTGCCGCAGCCGGATTCTCCGACGATCGACAATGTCTCGCCGCGCCGCAGCGTCAGCGTCACGTTCTCGACCGCATGAACGCGGGAGATCACCCGCTTCAGGACCGGCGATGGCTGGTCGAAGCGCTTGGTCGCTCCCTCGACCTCGAGCAGCGGGGGCTCATCCGGCCGCAACGTGTCCGGGCGTTCGGGCGCCGGTGTCATCTTCCCGCTGGCCAGGTCGAAGCTGGCATAGGGGAGCGGAGCAGGAGCGTCGTTCATCGAGCCGAGCTTGGGCACCGCCGCAAGCAGGGCGCGGGTATAGGTCTTGGCCGGCCTGTCGAAGATCTGGAGAGTGCTGCCGGTCTCGATGACGTCGCCGTGATACATGACGAGGGTTCGGTCTGCGACTTCGGCGACAACGCCCATGTCGTGGGTGATGAAAATCACCCCCATGCCCGTCTCCGCCTGCAACTCCTTGATCAGTTCGATGACCTGGGCCTGTATCGTAACGTCCAGCGCTGTCGTCGGCTCGTCTGCGATCAGCAGGTCCGGCTTGCAGGCAAGGGCCGCGGCAATCATGACGCGCTGGCGCATTCCGCCCGAAAACTGGTGCGGAAACTCGTTGAAGCGCGTTCTTGCCGAGGGGATGCGTACGCGCTCCATCATGGCCAAGGCCTCCTCCTTGGCTTCTGCGCGGCTTACCTTGCGGTGGACGCTGATGGCTTCGGCGATCTGTGCGCCGATGGTCATCACCGGGTTCAGCGACGTCATCGGTTCCTGGAAGATCATGGAAATCCGGTCGCCGCGAACCTTCTCCATCTGCTGTTCGGTGAGGTCGAACAGGTTCTGGCCGCGGAATATCGCTTCGCCGCTCACTCTGGTGACATCGGCCGGCAACAGTCGCGTCAGCGCGAGCGACGTCACGGATTTGCCGGATCCCGATTCCCCGACGATCGCCACGGTCTCGCCGGCGGATACCGAGAAGTTGACATCGCGGACGACATTGCGCCAGTCGCCGCCGCTGTTGAAGGACACGGCAAGATCGGACACCTGCAGCAGTTCAGAACCCACATTCGTCATAGTCGTTACCTCCTGTGGGGACATGTCAGTTTTGGCTGCGACGCGGGTCGAGCAGGTGGCGCAGGTGGTCGCAGAAGGCGTTCAACAGTACGATCACGATCGTCAGCAGCAGGCAGGGCGCCAGCAGAAGCCAAGGCTCGTCAATGAACGTCGCACGTGCCGCCCCGACCATCATTCCGAGCGAAGGTTCGGGTGGAAGGACCCCCAGGCCGAGATAGGAAAGCCCCGATTCAAGCACCACCGACATGGCGACCACGAAGCTGAACTGGACGAATAGCGGTCCGGCGATGGCGGGAAGGATGGTGCGCCACAGGATGTGCTGCGTCGAAGCGCCCATAAGGCGGACGGCGTCGACATAGTCCATCGTGCGAACCGTCATGACCGAAGCATGGGCTACACGCGTGAAGCTCGGGACGAATACGAGCGCAAGCACCGGCACCAGTGTCTGCGGACCCGCCCCGTAGAGCGTCGCCGCCAACATGGCGAGCAGCAGCGGCGGGAAGCACAGGATCACGTCCATCACGCGCAGCGACAAAGCCTCGGAAAAGCCCCGCACATAGCCTGCCGCGACGCCGATCGCAGTTCCGATGGCAGCTGCGAGCAAGGCAGCAGAGCCGGAGATCAGGATCGCCGACCGCAGCGCGAAGAGGAGCCGGGAGAAGACGTCGCGTCCGTATTCGTCCTGGCCGAACCAATGCCGTGCCGACGGCCCCGCAAAGCGGTTGGCGACGTCCATCGCCAGCGGATCGTGCAGCGGCAGGACCGGCGCCAGCAATGCTCCGACGACCAGGATGCTCAGCAGTATTGCCGAAGGGGTAGAGAAGATCTGTTTCATTTGCGCACCCGCGGATCAGTCAGGCCGTAGATGATGTCGACCAGCAGGTTCAGACCGATGTAGCAGGCTGCAACGACGACAATGACGCCGGTCACGACGGGGTAGTCTCGCGCGTTGACGCCGCTGACCAGCATTCCGGAGAGGCCGGGCCAGTTGAAGACGGTCTCGACGAGCACCGTTCCGGCAAGAAGGCCGCCGAGCTGCAGCGCGAAGACGGTGATGACCGGCATCAATGCGTTGCGCAGCGCATGACGGATAACCACCCGGCGGGCCGGAACGCCCTTGGCGCGGGCGGTGCGTATGAAGTCGAGCGGCAGGACCTCCAGCATCGAGGCCCGCGTGATACGGAATACCACGGCGGAGAGGCCGATCGCGATTGTCGCCGCCGGCATGATCAGTAGCAGCATGTGCTTCGCGGGATCGCGACTGAAGGGGACAAAGCCACCGGCCGGAAGCCAGCCGAGGAACTGCGCGAACAGGATGACCATCAACGTGCCGAGAACGAAGACGGGAACCGACTGCGCGGTACCTGCAACGAGCATCGCGCCGCGACTGAAAAGGCTCTTTGGCGCGCGCGCGGCAAGGACACCGGCGGGCAGTCCGATGAGCAGGCTGATGATCGCAGCCGCGCCGATCAGCTCCAGGGTTCTCGGCAGACGCCGGGAAACCTCGGTCGCGACGGGGCTGTAATCGACGATGGATGTGCCGAGGTCGAAGCGCAGGAGCTCGGTCATCTTGTCGATATACTGTTCATGCAGCGGTCGGTTCAGACCGAGCTGATCACGGACCATGGCCACCATCGCCGGATCCGGCGCAGCGCCGTCCTGTGCCAGCAGCAGTTCGACCGGGTCACCGGGAACGAAGTGGATCGACAAGAATACGAGTGAAACCACGATCCAGAGCATGATCAAGCTCTGGACAATGCGGCGCATGAACCATCCCATGCAGCAGTCCCTTATGCGTTGTGCACTAGGAGGAAGACCCGGCGATGCCGGGTCTCGTGTGAATGTTAGCCGAGGCTGATCTGGTCGAAGTTGGTCGCCGAGTAAACCGAGATCTGGTCGGGCAGCAGCGGCAGCTTTTGAACGGACGCGCTCGTCGCGTAGCCCTGCGCGCGGTAGGCAACGCCGCAGATCGCCGTGTTGTCCAGCACCAGCTGGTCCGCCCGCCTGTAGATCTCGACGCGCTTCTCGTCGTCGAGTTCGGACCGCCCTGCCTGATAGAGTTCAGTCAGGCCCTCGATCTCGAAGTTGCGGCTTCGCAGATAGGTCGGCGTCAGGGACGGATCGACGATGGAATGCGTCGCATCCGGATCGATGATGTCGAGGGCGTTGCCCTGTACGGCGAAATCACCGATGCCGTTGTTGCCCATGGTGATCCGGGTTGCCCAGTCAGGCAGGACGAGGTTCACCTTGATACCGATCTCGGCGAGCTGGCTCTGGATGAGGACGGCCGTGTCGCGGTGCATGGAATACTGCGACGTCGCGAGCAGAGTGACCTCGAAGCCGTTCTCGTGGCCGGCTTCCTTCATGAGAGCCTTCGACCGTTCCGGATCGTAGCCCCAGAATTTCGCCTGGTCCTCATTGTGAAAGGCGGTGCCGGATGCCCGCGGCAGGCCAGTCATCGGGGCGCCGAAGCCGAAGAATACCGACTTGACGAACTCCTCGCGTCGAAGGCCGAAGGCCACAGCCTGGCGGAGGCGAGCATCTGCGAAGGGGCCGCTTCCGTTGAAGCTGAGATACATGAAGGGACCTGCGTCCTTCTTGAACAGCTTGAGGGCGGGATTGGCGTCGATAGCGGCCATTGCCGACCATGGCACGTAGTCCACCAGATCGACGTCGCCGGCCGTCACGGCGGCGACCCGCGCGCTCTCGTCGGCATAGGCCGTCACGGAAATGCCGGCGAGCGGCGGCTGACCCTTGAAGTAGTGCTCGCTTGGCTCCAGTTCGATGCCGACACCCTTCTCGGCGTAGACGATCTTGTAAGGCCCGGCGCCGATGCCCTGCGGCTCGACATCGGTCGACCCCGCCTTGAGGATGGTGAAGAAGGGAAAAGCCATCAGCGCGGGAATGGTCGCAACCGGTCCGTCGGTACGCAGGCGGAAGGTCCGGTCGTCTACGATCTCGACATCCTTCACCACCTTGAGCGCGTCGTACATGTAGGCGCCCGACTGTTCCTTCGCGATCTCCTCGAAGTTCCACTTCACGTCTGCAGACGTCACGGGGCTGCCGTCATGGAACTTCACGTCGCGCAGCTTGAACTCCCAAGCATCGTCTTCCACTGCCGACCAGCTTTCGACAAGCTCGCCCACCAGATTGCCCTGGTCATCGTAATTTATGAGGTTGCGGTTCACCAAAGAGAACAGCAAATGGCCGGACCACCCGATGTTCACCCACGGCCGGAAATGCGGGGGGTAGGTCGAGAGCCCGATCCGCAATGTCTGCGTGCCCTGAGCGGCTGCAAATCGTCCGCCGAGCAGCGTCGCCGCGCCCATCGCAGTCGCCATTTGAAGCAGGTTTCGTCTGGAAAGATGCATCGTGTAACCCTCTGAAATTTAGCGGCTGAGTTCGAGAACTTGCCGCATTTTTGATGGTTGCTGGTTGCTGCTGCAACTGGTGCTGACGTTAAGAACCGACTCCGGCGCCGGTCAAGTCAATTCCCATAGTCGTTATTATTTTTCGCTATTGTTCCTATTATAGGTCAGTGAGGGGGTGGAGATGCAAATTTGAGCGACATATTTCAGCAAAAACGGACATAAAATCCGATAAACGGAATAAAATTCATTTCTTATTGCAATAGAACGAATAAGATTGACACCAGGCATTTCCTTGGCAGGTTTTAGTCGTGAACGGGACGCTCAAGGGCGGACCTCTCGACAACAACTCGACATCCTTGAGGGAACAGCATGGCCTGGCGTATCGGCGTAGACTCTGGCGGCACTTTTACAGACGTATGCCTCTTCAATGACCTCACCGGCGAAGTAAGGATCTGGAAGGTCTCTTCGACGCCTGACGACCCTTCGCGCGGTATCACCCAGGGCGTTACCGATGGCCTCGAGAATGTGGGGGCAACGGCTGCCGACGTCGATTTCCTGGGCCACGGCACCACCGTCGCAACGAATGCACTGATCCAGGGGCGCGGCGTGAAAACCGGCCTCATCACGACGGAAGGCTTCCGGGATCTGCTCGAGATCGGCCGTCAGAAACGCCCTGATCTCTACGACCTTCAGGCCGACAAGCCGGAAACGCTGGTGACGCGCGACCTGCGTATAGGGGTAGCCGAGCGCCTGACCCATGAGGGCAAGGTCGAGGAAGCACTGGATGAAGACGCATTTCGCCAGGCTGTCCGTGAACTGAAGGCGCAGGACGTCAAGTCCATCGCCGTTTCCTTTCTCTACAGCTTTCTCAATGATGTTCACGAGCGCCGGGCGGCGGAGATCATCCGCGAGGAATTCCCGGAAGCTTTCGCGGCCATCTCGTCGGCGATCGCGCCGGAGTTTCGTGAGTATGAGCGGCTATCGACCACCGTCGTCAACGCCTATCTCGGTCCCGTCATGCAAGGCTATGTCCGGGCGCTGAAGGGCAAGCTGCAGGAGATCGGTCTCAAGGCCGCGCCGCAGTTGACCCAGTCGAACGGTGGCGTCATCGCTTTCGATACGGCCGCCGACAACCCCGTCCGGACCGTCCTCTCGGGACCGTCGACGGGTGTCGTCGCCGCGCAGGCCATCGGCCAGATGACCGGCATCGAAAACCTGATCACCTTCGACATGGGCGGCACCAGCTCGGACGTCGCGCTGCTGTCGCAGGGCCGTTGCCGCGTGGTCAACGAAGCGATCGTTCATGGCTATCCGCTCAAGGTGCCGATGCTCGATATTCACACGGTGGGTGCCGGTGGCGGGTCGATCGCCTATGTCGACAACGGCGGACTGCTCAAGGTAGGTCCGCGCTCTGCCGGCGCGAACCCGGGCCCTGCCTGCTATTGCCTCGGCAACACCGAGCCGACCGTGACGGACGCCAACGTCGTTCTCCAGACGCAGAACCCGGAATACCTGCTCAACGGCCGCATGAAGATCGACCGCGAGCTCTCGGTCGCAGCGGTGAAGACGCTTGCCGACAAGCTTGGGCTCGGCGTGCTGGAAGCGGCAAACGGCATCCTCGAGATCGTCATCGCCAACATGGCAAAGGCCATCCGCGTGATTTCGGTCCAGCGCGGCCATGACACTCGGGATTATACGCTCGTCGCCTTCGGTGGCGCAGGCCCGGTCCAGGCCGCCCGCCTCGCACGCGAGCTTGGGATGTCGCGCGTCCTCATCCCCCGGACACCGGGTGTGCTTTGTGCCCTCGGTCTGCTGATGACGGACCTGCGCAGCGACTTCTCGACGACGAGCCTCATCCAGCTCGACAAGGTTGTCGAAGGCGATCTCGCCGCGATCTATGACGACCTGGCTGCCCGCGCGACGGAATGGTTCGACCTGGAGCAGATCGCATCTTCCGCCCGCAGGATCGAGCGCAGCGTCGACGTGCGCTATGCCGGCCAGAACTACGAGATCAACGTCCCGGTCCCGGATGGAGCGATCACGCGCGACACCTTCAAGGCGATCGAGGAAGGATTTGCCGCGGCTCACCGGCAGCTTTACGGCTTCGTAGCTGAGGGCGAGGCGATCCAGCTGGTCACGTTCCGCGTCGCCGCGAGCGGCCTGGTGCCGAAGGCTGAATTCCAGCCGCAGCCGATCGAGGGCCCCGATTCGTCTGCAGCCGTCACCGGTAGCCGCCCCGTCTGGATGGCAGAGGTCGGCGATTTCATCGAAACGAAGCTCTACAACCGCGACCTGCTGCGTCCAGGCAATGTCGTGGAAGGTCCTGCCATCATCGACCAGATGGATTCCACCACCGTTGTACCGCCGGGGCAGTCGGCAACCGTCGATGCCTATTTCAACCTCATCCTCGAGGCGAAGTGATGAACCAGATCATTCCCGTTCCCGCGTCAAGCAAGCTGAACCCGATCACGGTGGAGGTCATCAGTTCGGCCTTTGCCTCCACCGTGGAGGAAATGGGGGAGGCGCTGGTTCGTGCCTCCTATTCCACCAACATCAAGGAGCGCCGCGACTGCTCTACGGCACTGTTCGATGCCAAGGGCCGCATGCTGTGCCAGGCAGAGCACATCCCGATGCATCTGGGCAGCTTCATCGGCTTCGTCCCCTATATCCTGCAGCATGTGGATATGTCGACGATTGCGGCCGGTGACATCTTCATCGGCAATGATGCCTACGAGGGTGGCGGCACCCACCTGCCGGACATCGTCCTGGCGGAGCCGATCTTCTTCGAGGGACAGCTCGTTGGCTGGGCGATCAACACGGCGCACCACTCCGATTTTGCCGACCGTGGCCATGCCCACATCTATCAGGAAGGCCTGCGGATTCCGCCGGTCCGCCTCTACCGCAAGGGTGAACTGCAGGAGGACATCCAGAAACTGTTCCTGCTGAACTGCCAGGTCCCGCACGAGCGTGTTTCGGACTTGCGGGCTCAGGTCGCGGCGAACCGCCTTGGCGTGTTGCGACTGCAGGAACTGTGCCGCAAATACGGGACGGACACCGTCCTGGCAGCTGGCGATGAGCTCATGGACTATGCCGAGCGGAAGATGCGTGCGGGCATCGCCCAGATCCCGGATGGCGTCTACAAGTTCTCCGATATCTTCGACAGCGAAGCCCTGCCGGAGCCGATGAACCTGTCGGTGACGATCGAGGTGAGGGGGGACGAGATCTCGCTCGATTTCGTCAGCCCGCCGCAGGTTCGCGCCGGTCTCAACGTTGTTTATACCGCGCTGCTCGCAACCGTCTATTACGCGGTAAAGACCGTCGTCGATCCGACTGTCCTTCCGAATGCCGGCCTGGCGCGTCCCATCACCGTCACGGCCGAGGAAGGCACGCTGCTACGCTGCTCGCATCCGGCCGCTGTCGATGGCCGAATCACCGCCTGCCAGCGCGTCGTTGACCTGATCCACGGCGCCTTCGCTCAGGTGGTCCCGCATCGCGTCACCGCAGCTTCCAACGGCGCGGTCAGCGTCGCCCATTTTGACGGCCGCCGCGATGATGGCTCCATATGGGTCTACCTCGAAACGATCGGTGGCGGGTTCGGCGCCCGCTACAACAAGGACGGTCTCGATGGTGTTCATTGCCACATGACCAATACCTCCAACCTTCCGGTCGAGGCGCTGGAAAACGAGTATCCGATAACGCTCCGTCGCTATGAACTGGTCGATGGGTCGGGCGGTGACGGCGAGTTCATCGGCGGAATGGGCCTGCGTCGCGTCTATCGCGCAGAAAAGAAGTGCCGCGTCGTGGTGATGGGTGCACGCCTCCAGTCCAGGCCCTGGGGGCTTGAAGGCGGCAAGCCGGGTGCGTCGGGATACTTCACCCTCAACGGCGAGCGTTCCGGTTTCGAGCGGGACGCGGTGGAGTTGCAGCCCGGCGACGTGCTCGAGATCGTGACACCGGGCGCCGGTGGCTATGGTGAGCCGGCGAGACGCGCCTCCGCACGTCGGGAGCAGGACCGTCGCGAGAAAAGATTTGCCTAACCGGTCGTGAGATAGGAAATACTCCGCCTGCGAAAGCGGGCGGAGTATTTCGTTGATGGAGGGCTGCATTTCTTGGCGAGACAATCTTCTTCCAATGCCGGGCGCGCGGCAGAGTTGTTGATCATGCTGTCACAGGCCGGATCCAAGGGAATGTCGCTTGGCGAACTTGCCGAGTTGATCGGCGAAGCCCGCTCCAGCGTCCATCGGGCCTTGGTCGCCTTGGCGGATTACGGCCTCGTCGTCCAGAGCGGCAACCGTGGCCGCTATCGACTTGGACCCGGTGCCTATGGACTTGCCCTGCGGACTCCCTCGGTCAACGAGGTCGTCGATTTCTACAGACCTGCGCTGATCGAGATCACCGGGCAAACGCTGCTGTCGACCTTTCTCATGATGCGCAGCGGCCTCGACATGATCTGCGTGGATTCGCAGGTGGGGCAGATCGTTGCCCAGCCTCTGGTCTCGGGGATCGGCGGAAGGATCCCGCTGGGCGCCGGGGTGTCCGGCTCCTGCATCCTGGGCATGATGGAGGAGCGCGCTCGAGCACGCTGCATCGAGCAGCTATCTGAAAAATTTCCCGAGTGGGATGTGTCGCTCGACAAGATCCAGGCGGAGATCGCCTGCCTTCACAGCCGGGGCTATGTCGCAAGCTACCGCAGCAACCGCGGCATCGAGACGCTGACCCTCGCTCTACCCCTGATCAACGAGAACTGGAGCGGGCTTGAAGTTGCGCTGTCCGTTCTGGCGCCGCCGAACATGCTGGACGAGAAGGCGCAAGAGAAGATGGTTCGTGACATGTGGGACTGCATTCGCAGGAACGGCTCTCCCTCCAAGTAGGGAGTAACAGTTCACGATTTGAAGAACGGCGTGGGACCCACCACGGCAGGCCACCATCGGGCAATCCAGGCGCCCCGAGACCTCATGAGATCCGGGCCTCGGCCTAACGCGTCGCCCGCCGGTATGCGCCGGGGGTCTGGCCCGTGACGGACTTGAAGACGCGGGTGAAATGGCTCTGGTCGGCAAAGCCGCTTCGAAGGGCGACCTCGGCGAGCGGCAGCCTTTTGTCGGCAAGCAGCCCGAGCGCCATGTCGATCCGCCGCGCCTGCAGCCAGGCATGCGGCGTCCATCCCGTAGAGGTCTTGAAGGCCCTCGAGAAATGGGAGATGGAAAGGCCGCAGGCCTCCGCGACGTCAGGGAGCGAGGTGCGACCGTCGAGGTCGGCCGCGAGCATCTCCTGCGCCCTTCGAAGCTGCCAGGGTGCAAGGGTGCCGCGGCGCAGAAGGCCCCGTCGCATCCCGCCATACTGTTCGGCGACATGCGTTGCCGCCGCCAGGATGAGGTGGTCCAGGAACGCCTGCGTGGCGTGCCGGCGGGCATCGATCGCCGCGATCAGCAGGGGCGCGAGCTGGCGGAAAACCGGATCGTCCGGCGTCCAGCCCGTCCTTCCGCCCCCGACCACCAGGCCCGCGACGGGCACCGCTCCGACATCACGGGCCAGATCGTCAAGCGCCTCCTTGGGTAGATGGAGATGCAGGCTGTCGAGCTCGGAGTTGAAGATCGCCTTGCAATCCGTCCTCAGGTTCAGAAGACCCAGCGTCCCTTCCCGTGTCGGAGGCATCCGGATGTGGCGGCCGCCGGCCCAGAAATCATGCGCCGGGTGGTCCCTCAGCTGCAGGACGAGGAGATCGGCATCTTGGGCGGGTGCTTCCGCCTGCGTGCTTCGCGGCTCCAGGAGCCGATGCCGCGACACGCCGATCCAGGAGCGTCGCGTGCGTGTGCCGACCGCGCCATGGTTCTCCACCGAGGGATCATGCAGGATCTGCCTGTCCATGCGTCACAGCTCCCGGCCAACGTTCAGGGCGGAGGACGTCCGGGCGTCGCGCCGCCTTTTGCCTCATGCTTCATACAGGTCAGGAACCGGGTGAATTCATGGCAGCGGCGCCGCAGCGGGAAATGTCGTCCAGGCCATGGAGCGGTCGGCCTCATGACAGTGCGGGCGCGCACCGGACCGATGCTCAGTCGTCGCCTCACGCGACGGAAAACGATGCCATCGCAGCACGATCCGACAAGGGGCGGCAAGATCATCCAATCGGTGACCATCGCCTTCGGATAGCTCAGGGGTACCGGCACGTGACGCCGGCATCCAAGGCAGAGGACCGGTCATGACACCTTCCGCGATCGCCCGCGGCTATTACCGCGCACGTGCAGATAATTCCTGGATCGATCCGTTTCCCGGAGAGCGGGTTGCGTTTCATGCGACCGGCAGGGAAACCGGCGGGAAGTTTGCCTGCGGCGAGGCACTGCTCGAGCCAGGTGCCGGACAGCCCTTGCACATCCATCACAACATCGACGAACTGCTCTATGTCCTCGAGGGCGAGATCGATTTCTTCCTCGAGGGTGAGCGCTTTCGAAGCGGGTCGGGAGGCGTGCTCTTCATCCCGCAAGGCAATATCCATGCGTTCCGCAATCTCGGTGAAACCCGGGCCCGCATGCTGGGCATTTTCAGCCCGCCCCACCTCGACGGCATGTTCGAGGCGATGCTGGGACAGCCGATTGAGGCGTTCCCCGCGATTGCGGAGGGGTTCGGTGTCGAGTTCGTCGGACCGATGATCGAGCCGACAACGCCGTAACCTGGATGGCCGTGGATCGCTCCGCTGTCGGCCTGATCCTTTCGCGTATCGAAATCCCGCTATTTCGG
>JAEZHO010000450.1 GCA_023416545.1 Pseudomonadota bacterium | reverse complement strand
TATCTGAAGAGCCCTGTGTAGCGGGGTGGTTGAGTTCGTCGCTCATTTTGGTTCTCCGTGCGGGAGTCCAACTATCGACTAGCCAAAATGGTCCAAGCACTCCGCCACGCCGATGCCACATTTCTCGAGAGCCAGGCCTCGACACCCGAAGTGGGCACTGGGATCAATTCGCTTCTTGGGGTGGCGTTACCCTTGCAGGTGGCGGCGCTTGCGGTGAGAGGATTACGCCTTCTGGCTGATCCCGTGGCTGGTCACCCAGCGGAATAATGCTGACGATTATGGCGATCAAGGCGAGTGCCACCGCAATAAACAACAGACGACTGAACCAAATGTTCATCGGCGCTCCTTGGGGTGACACAACCAGTCGATAGACATGATGTTCCTCGAAGCATGCACCAGTCGTGGCCGCCGGAAAAGAGTAAGGACCCTCAGCAAGAGGGAGGCAGTCTGGAAAGCACAGCCTTTCAACTAAGGATTGTTTTTTAAAACGGACGGTGAACCCTTAGTTCATAATGTGGTGGAATCGCCGCAATCGCTGGAAAAAAAACACTGTCAGTATGATCACATTTGGATGAAGAAGACGCCGAGCTTTTTATCGCCACTACCGTTCTGGCCCTTCAAGATGCCATGGGCATAGCAGTCAAGCAACTCGCAGACGACAAGGGACAGACGATGTCTCATGGCTGGATGAGCTTCATCAAGAGGCCATCGGGATTACCGACAGGATAGTTGTTGCGGATGCCTCTTTCGAAGTCGGCACGGCCGCCCGCCGGTTCGCCGCTTATATGTTAGACACAAAGTTCAAAAGCCTGCGTGCCAGCCTTGTTGATCCGCGAATTGAGTAGATGGCCACCCCAGACGGCGCGAGCGGGAGCGCAGGCGCAGGATTTCAGTGATGGTACGGTTTTTAGGAGCCGCGAGGCGTCATCCACTTCCGAGAAGGGCGGCTGCGGTGAGAGCCTGGCCAGGCCAAGAGACTTGGCGAGCCAACGGGGGGAAGCCATGGCCGGGTAGAGCGCTTGCCAAGCGCTGGACAGATCGAACGGAAATTCATTTGGCGAGAGGCTCCGGATGAAGCCTCTCGTAAAGCATGGTCAGCGCCCCGCGGCGATGCCGACGATGACGCCGGTTGCAAGGCTGATGAGCAGGTAATCCTTGTCCACCCGGATCCACTGCTGTCCCCTCGATGGAGCGCGGAGCCCATGACGACGGTAGTCGCGTACGGGCTGACGGCGTTTCCAGTCCGACACCCGATGACCACGCACCCACTTCGGTCGCTTGGGCGGGGGGCGATGGGCCTGAGGCTTGTGCTTCTGATGGTACGTCGGCTTCCGGTCGTTATGATGCGACTGGGCTTGCGCGGAGAGCGGTGCCACTGAGCAAGTCATTGCCAGGGCGATCGCGAGGGCACGGGTGAAATGCTTCATGATGAAGTCCTCGTTGGTAACGAGGTGCTTTATGCGTCGGTAAGTTAATCGAATATGAACGTTCAGATTAAGCTTCTGTAAGGTTTCCCGAGCCGCTACCGATCAGAGAGGTAGCGCCATCAGGGCTATCAACGCCATGGTCCAATCCATGCTGGTGAACTGCGAACCCTGATCAGAGTGGATCAGCACCTTGTCCTTCGGTTTGCGTCGCCACACCGCCATGAGCAGAGCCGGCACTACGACGTCCGTGGTTTGACGGCTCTGCATTGACCAGCCGATCACCCGGCGCGAATAAAGATCGATGACGACGGCGAGATAGGCGAAGCCCCCGCAGGTCCTGATGTAGGTGATATCCGTCACCCAGGCCTTGTCAGGAGCCGTTACGTCAAACTGCCGGTCAAGCGTGTTGTCGAGAACGACGGAAGGCCTGCCGCCATAGATGCCGGGACGGCGTTTGTAGCCGATCTGCGCCTTGATTCCGGCGAGACGGGTCAGACGCGCAACCCGGTTAGGGCCGCACATCTCTCCCTGATCGAACTGCTACGAAAATTTGCTGGGGACGTGCGGCAATGACCGCAACCGAGGCCCCTAGGCTGAATGTCGGATGCTGGACTGACAAGTCGGGAAATCACATCGCCTTCTAATGCATTCGTAGCTTGCGAGCATTTTTGAATGAAACGAGCCGCCCTGCGTCCTCGTCCCATAGAGCAAGGCGCACACACTTGAAGCTGTCCCAGATCGTTATGCGGCCGACCGATGCGAGTTCCGGATGTTCGCGAAGCACTTCAGGCAACCTGTAGTATGGCACCCGGCTCGAAAGATGGTGCACGTGGTGGATTCCAATATTCCCCGTTATCCAACCTAGAACGGGCGGCAGATCATAATGGGAAGCGCCATGAAGGGCCGAAGTCGCGAACTGCCACTCATTCTCCTTTGCCCAATGTGTTTCCTCGAACTGATGCTGGACGTAGAAAAGCCAGACGCCTGCCGCCGCTGCAAGCAGCACGATCGGCAAGTGGATGACGAGAAAGGGCACAATTCCTATAGCCCAAGCGAGGCCGACCGCTAGGATGGAGATGGCGACATTGGTGGTCATCGTCGACACCCATGGCAGGGCGCCCGACTGCATCATCCCGAAGGGAAGTCGTTGCTTCAGCAGGAATAGCCAGGCAGGGCCGATACCGAACATTACCAACGGATGCCGGTAGAGCCGGTAGCGGAGTCGGCCGAGCTTCGAAAGCTCTTCATATTCAGCCACAGTCAATGTGGTGATATCACCGATGCCGCGCTCATCCAGGTTTCCTGTTGACGCGTGGTGGGCGGCATGGGCGCGCCGCCAATGATCATACGGCGTCAAGGTCAACACGCCGAGCACACGCCCGGTCCAATCATCCAGCCGACGACGCGCGAAGAACGATCCGTGTCCACAATCATGCTGGATCATGAACAAGCGCAGAAGAAAGGCTGCGGCGGCAGGGATGACAACAACCAACCCCAACCAGAAGCCGGTGGAGATGCATATATACGCAAGCGTCCACAACAGCGCAAAAGGAACGGCCGTCACAAGCAGTTCATAAATGCTGCGACCGGCGTGCGGCTGACGATAGTGCGAAAGGACTTTAAGCCAAGCTTTGGCATCACGTCCATGAGTCGCTGCCAGGCCCTGGGAGGCGTTGGTCATTCTTGGTGATCTCTCTGGTTTTATCCGAAGCTCAGCTTACCGCTCACGGAGCGAGCTTTGCTGCTGCGAGATCGCCTAAGGCCTTCGCAGGTGGAGTGAGTTCTGTGGGAGGCTCTATAAGGAATGCTGTGCCGTGACCACCGCCCGCCTAGCAGATGCGATATGCCTGACAGCACCATTGGGGCGTTGGAGCTTGAAGATCGATCGATCATTAGCAGAAACTTGCCGGGCCGTGTCGAGGCCTCGATATTGCCTCCGGGAGATAAGCTGTTCCCGCATAAAAGAGCATTTTCGCGGTACCCGAACCCGCTCACGCCCACAAGATTTCGATGAAGCTGAAGGTTGGAAGACATCATGGTCCTCCTTTCGTTGGGGCCAGGGAAGTTACCCCTGAAACGGCAGCGCCCGTAAAAGTGGCTACCGAAGCGGCTACAGTACGACGGACGGCCAGGTGGAGCAACCAGATAGACACGCTTTGAACAAGCCTTTGGTGCCGGCTCCCGGACCGTTGTTTTGTCAGCCACCCCTCTGCCAGTAGGCCAATGTGACTTCACGGTTTTAGGCCGAGCCTAGGCCGGGGTAGCCATGAAACATGTTGTGAACTGGCATGCTCCTTGAAATTGTGCGGTGCAGCATTATCTAGTTTTAGGAATAGCGGTGGCTTTCCGGATAACAGAGGGCCAGCTATGAGAGGCATCTCCGACACGATTGAACGTCTAGCCCGGTACCGTGCTAGGCCAATTGCGACGACCGGCGGCATCAGCAGGCTAACGAAGCTGACTCCGGAGATTAATCCGGGCCAGCTGATGGGTTGGTACCGGCGTCCTAGCAACGTGGAAGCTCCCGCCCTTGTCGTCGTACTCCACGGATGCACACAAACAGCAGCTGGGTATGATGAAGGATCGGGATGGTCGGCACTCGCAGATGACTACGGGTTCGCCGTACTGTTTCCCGAGCAGTCCCGCCAGAACAATCCGAACCTGTGTTTCAACTGGTTCCGCACGGAAGACATCATTCGGGGGCAAGGCGAGGTGTTGTCTATCCGCTCGATGGTTGCCCGAATGGTGGCCGAGTACGGTGTTGATCCGCGGCGTGTCTACGTGACTGGGCTCTCGGCGGGAGGGGCGATGGCGAATGCATTGCTTGCAACTTATCCCGAAGTTTTTGCTGGGGGTGCCATCATCGCAGGCCTTCCATACGCAATCGCCTCGACAGTGCCAGAAGCTTTTGATCGCATGCGAGGCAACGGAATCCCCTCCGCAACCATTCTCCAAAACAAGCTGCGCTCGGCAAGCGGCCACCATGGCCCTTGGCCGACGATATCTGTCTGGCATGGAACAGCTGATAACACAGTGGCGAAAGCGAACGCACGAGCGATTATAGATCAATGGCGAAGTGTCCATCAGGTGGCGGCAAGACCGAACCTCTTGCAAGACATTGACGGTCACACTTACGAGGCGTGGCGGGACCCTTCGGGGCGGGAGTTGATCGAGCATTACCAGATATCTGGGATGGACCATGGGACCCCATTGGATCCTACAACTGGCTACGGTAAGGCCGCGCCTTACATGCTTGACGTCGGAATTTCTTCCACTGTGCAAATCGCACGCGCTTGGGGACTGACGCCGTCTTTTGAGCGCCGTGCTTCTCCAAGGACTACCGGAGCCCCCGATTCTTCTCACGTCCACCAGTCCAGTCCTGCAAGCGTCGACGGGATACAGGAGGTGATAGAACGGGCCATGCGTTCAGCCGGATTAATGAAATAGCTACTGGAAGGCTTGCGCAAGCTCATCACTTGGCGTCACAAACCGCATTTGCGTAAGCTCGCTTGTGATCATGGGCGACACGCGATATTTACATCACGTTCGCGATCTCACCATGCTTGCAATCATACTGAATGCGCAGGGAAGATTGACGGCCTGCGTCGTGAACGACGACGCAGGCATTTCCTCCGACTAGCGCTTGAAATGGTAGCAACAGCTCGGGCGACAGGTACCCAGCCTGCTGCTGGCATAACGATCGGCACACACTGCTCTAATGGCCGGTCGCCACATCGCGCGGCGTCATACTTGGTAGCCAGTCTGGATCAATAAAGCCGAAAATCGATAGCTGCCGAGGCGTGTATTTTAACGGCCACCGACGAAGCGGAGCAACGAATAGAGAAGTCAGCTCTTTAAGATGAACCCGCAGCTTCGTTTACAACGAAGAGGAGGTATAGGTGTCCTGAGTTGCGTCTGCGCCGTCGTCGCCAACACCGAGAATGTTGATCAGAGCCTCTCTTTCTGGACCGAACGGTCTCTGGTTCAGGAAGTCTGCAACAGGCATATGTGTCTGGTGGCCACCTGAAGGCCCGTTTGCCTTGTGCAACACGAAAGCTTGTTGAGTCGCTTCATCGGTGAAAAGGTACCATCGGTCCCCATTCGGGCTGGAAGAGAACTGCTGAAGGTTGTTCATGAAACTGGTTCCTCAGGACGATTGGAGCCGCTCGAGCTATGAGGCCGACGACCGCGCTTGCTGATCATTGGCAAGCGCCTCATCGAGAGCGGTCTCTGTGACCGCGAAGGCTCTGGTGAATGCACCCGACGTCAACATGATCGTGAGCGTGCGGTGATAGCCTTCCCACATTACATCAAGAGGCTCCTCGACAATTTGAACATCGAATTCACCAGGCGGATGCGATTGTTCCATTCCCGGCAAAAGGAACGCGTTCTGGAAGCTGACCTTCCTGACGCTTGTCTTGATGTTCATGATTGTCTCCTGGGGCGACGTTGCTTTGCTGGAGTTAGCGTAGATCGGTAGCCGTCAGCGTGTAGCTCATGCCGCGCTTCCCGTCGTAGATCTTCATTGCGGTCTGCTGTATTTTTGACCGAGCGACGTCAAATGCACGCAAATAATCGTGTTCCGACAAACGCGCGGTCGAGAAAGCGCCAGTTTCGACGAAGAACCTCACCTCGAACATCCCGTCATAACCCGTAAAGCGAATGACGTTCCTGGCGTTATCGAAGCTTCGGCTTATGTTAGGAAAGCTAAGTGTCATCGTGCGCTCCATTTTCGGCTCTACGGTGAGCGGACAAGCCGCCAGGTACGCCCATCATCGTGGTGGTCGTGTGATTTCGTGCCGGATCAGGGGATAGGCGTCGGCATCGTACATGGCCTGCATCTGCGCCCCGTCGAACCTTGCTTCATCGACTTCCAGAACAGAGCCCCGAAGGAGTGCGACTGGGAGCTCTTCGATAGCAAAGCGCAGAGCCTCAGCTACAGTCTCAAAACGCCGATAGCGATGTCTGCTCCCTTTGTGTTTGCTCCGGCACGGATAGAAGCTCGCGCCATCCCTGTAGTTGAAATGGAGCCGGTGGCTCTGGTCGATCGCTGGTGTGCCTGAGGGCGTGCGCTGCGAGCCGCTGATCATGATGCAGACCCATCGGGTGTATTTACTTGACGGCTCGCAAAGCGATGCCGCCGCTCGGCCATTCGTGCTTCTCGTTTGCGAAGAGCCAGCTTGCCGCGAATGTCTTGGAGCTTTGCGGCATCTAAGCCTTGTTCATTGAGGCTACGCTTGAAGAGGCTTTCAGCGGCACGAAGTATTCTAGTGATCATGTTGGTTGCCTCCCGGGCTTAAGGCGAACAGGCCTTGCTGAATTGTCCGGCCCTCTAAGCGCGTCCGGATCAGAGCTGAGGCTGCGTTGACGCGGTCGTTCTCGTCCTTGGCCAGTCGGGCCTCACGCAGGCGCAGGGTTTTTGCCTCGCGTGCCTGCTTGACGAAATCCTCCTCTTCCGCCGCGCGGGCTTTCGCGAAGAACTGGCTTTGGATTTTGTTGAAGGCGCTTTCCGCCCGCTGACGGGGCTTGCTGAACGTCTGTGTCATGGAGTTGCCTTTCAGGCTTGGCCGTCGCCACGGTCCAAAAAGAAAAGGCCGGGCAGTTAGCCCGGCCTTGGTTGGTTCACGCTCTCGACAGTGCCAGTACATCCGTGGTCAAGGGAGAGCAGATACCGATATCAGGCGGACTGAATATTGCAGGCCGACATCTTGCCCGACTTGTTGTCGCGCTCGAGATCGTAGTTGAGCTTCTGTCCTTCGACGATGTCTCGCATTCCGGCACGCTCGACAGCCGAGATGTGCACGAACGCGTCAGCGCCGCCGTTGTCAGGCTGGATGAAGCCGAAACCCTTGGTGGAATTGAACCATTTAACTGTGCCAGTGGTCATGATGAACCCTTTCTTAGCATAAGTGATCGGCCAGAAAGTCGGTGACATCCTGGGGAGTGTAGCGATGTTTTTAAAGGAAAGGTTCGTTCAGGGCGCGGTGCCAATCGCGCAATAACCAAAGCTCAGCGAGAAAAAGATCGGTAAACTCAAAATAGTGATTTCTATCGGAAAGTCAACCACAAGTTTGAGGACTCGTCCGATCGCAGCCGGAAAGCTGGTCTCCGTCGTCCAAGACCGCAGCGGCTTCGGGCAATCGTAGCCACGGATCTGGCGCTGCCGCTTCAGGGGCGTCCCCTAGCCCCAACGAAAGGAGGACGAGATGTCTTCCGACCCCCGATTTATCAAGAACCTCGTCAGCGTTAGCGGCTTTGGCTATCGTGAGAACATCCTTGCGGCGTGACGATCTCTTCTGCCGTCTCCCGTGGGAAGCTGGCCGTGCGCACACGGATAGTCCGCCTGAAGCATGAAGAGCGACTACAACCGCCTCCCACCTCGTGGGACTACGTAGCGCTGCCTCTCTGAATAAGGGCGAGGTGCCGATGAACCACCAAACGTGAATGCCGGAGTACGCCCTGTATGCTCCCACGAGTTGTCGATCTGCGGGCACGGTTTCGCGAGTATCAGGCGTGGGAAGCAAGCTTGTGACGGCTTGCACCAATCGCTTGCTGCTGGCCACGCCAGCGAGCGACTTCGGATCAACGCGCTGTTGCCTGGAGGGACGGTTACCCCTGCGGGTGGAGAAGGTGACCCAGAAGCCTTGAAATTCGTGTCTGACCTCCACCTGATGAGAAGAATGGCGTCGGCATTGGAAAATGCTCAAGCCGCACTTCCTGCTCTCGGATCGGTCTCAGTTCATTACCGGTAGCCCCATGATTGTTGATGGGGCATGTCGGTTCGCCTCTTATAGTTCGTAAACCTGATGTCTCCGTTACGGAAGCTTCTGGGACCCAAGCGACCCAAGGCGGTCATCAGCAGAGTAGAGCCTCAAGAACACACAAGTCAGTCAGCAATGGCGAGAACGATCTTGCCCCGTGCGCGACCAGCTTCAGAAAGTGCGAGCGCTTGTCTGATCTCGGCCAAAGGCAGGACATTGTCGACATGTGCCACGACCTTGCCAGCTTCAGCCAGTTCCTTGATCGACCTCAGGTTAGGTCCGCTGGGCACGGTAAAGGATCGCTTCACGCTGACCCCGAAGCGCTCGGCTTCGTTGTTGGGAAAGGCCACCACGGTAACTATGCGTCCACCCTTCTTCAGTGTCTTGAAGGCTCGCTGGAATGTCTCGCCGCCCATCGTATCGAACACGAGATCAATGTCACCTACCGCGTCTTCGAAGGGTTGACTCGTGTAGTCAACGAAATCGTCAGCACCGAGATCACGTACGAACTGCTCGTTGCGGCCCGAGGCTACCGCGGTGACATGGGCTCCTTTGGCCTTCGCGAACTGCACGGCCAACGAACCCACGCCGCCCGAGCTATTGGTCACCAGGAGACGTTGCCCGGCAGATAGTTCACCTTCATCGAAAAGCGCCTGCCATGCCGTTGAACCCGCCAGCGGAAACGCCGCCGCTTGGATGGGGTCCATATTGGCGGGTACATGCACAACGTTCGCTGCTTTTGCGATTGCATATTCTGCAAACGCACCGGTGTGAACCATCCCGAAAACAGTGTCACCTGGCTGCACGCTATTGACGTCAGTGCCGACCGCTTCGATCGTGCCGACGAGCTCCCCTCCAAGGAGGATCGGCAGGGTCATCCCCATGCGCTGCCCCATGCCACCACGAATTTTGGATTAACGCCTGCGGCATGGACTCTTATCAGAACCTCGCCAGCCCCAGGCACTGGTGCGTCAACATCAGAAATGTCCACAACATCGTTGGATCCGTATTCGCGAATTACCGCGGCTCTCATTGGAATTCTCCCAAACCTTGATCCAATTCACGGTATAGAAGTAGTTGTTCGATGTGACGCCAACCTGCATCGCCGACAGGCCATTTCTCATGCAACAACCTTTTGCTACTCGCCGTGTTGCGAAGCCAAGTGGTTCCGCCTTACCGTTGCACACCCACACTGAAGCGCAGCTGACCTTTGCTGCGTCAGGCATGATCCAACTCCATACGGAGGAAGGGGTCTGGCTGGTGCCTCCTCAGCGTGCGGCGTGGGTTCCGGCAGGTGTTCCGCATCGCCTGGATATCATAACGGACGCCGAACTCTGGATGGTGCATTGGCAGGCATCAGCAATCGCAGAATGGACGCCTGCAGGCTTTCCTGATCATGCTTTCGCATCGAGGGTCACCCCTTTGATGCACTCCCTGCTGGCTGCGGCCGTTGACGATGATACTCGGGCGGACAAGGCGGAGCTCGTGGTGCGGTTGATACTCCTGGAACTGTGCGCCGTGTCGGATGCACCAACCTACCTTCCCTTACCCAAACATCCTGTGGCAAAGCGGGTCGCCGAAATTGCTCTGGGCGATCATCGCAATCTCATGGACCTCGCCGAGATTGCATCGCGAGCCGCAACGTCCATTCGTACCGCAAGCCGACGGTTCCCCCGGGAAACAGGAATGACGATTAAGGCTTGGAGGCAACGAGCGCGGATCGTGCGAGCCATGGAGAAACTTGCCCAAGGGAAGGCGATTGCTAATGTGGCGAATGACACAGGCTTCTCCAGCACCGCCGCGTTTTCCTGCGCGTTCAGACAAGTGACGGGAACCACGCCCAGCGCGTTCGTCGGGGAACCCCAAAACCACGATCTGAGGTAGCCCTCTGGCAATGTCGCTGCTGCATGACTGCTCTCGGCCCATAGCGAACGTGTACTGCTAGAGCCAGCGGTATAACTCGTGCCACGCGGCGTCCTCACAGCAATGCACTTCCTCACCTGAACGACCAGACGCAGGCTAACGGGCAGCTTCCTTCGACCGGCGCTGTCGATGCCTGTCAGGCTCGGCGTCCGCGGATGTCACGAAAACGAACTAGCCTTGCGCGTTCCTCGTCCCATAGAACAAGCCTCACACAGCGCAGGCTATCCCTAAGGCTTACCCGTCCAATGGCGGCGAGTTCCGGGTGTTGGTGTAGGACCTCGGGTAGCCTGTAGAAAGGAATGCGGCTTGATAAGTGGTGCACGTGGTGAATCCCGATGTTGCCTGTAAGCCATCTCAACACCAGCGGCAGATCATAATGCGAAGCGCCGTGAAGGGCTGCGCCGGGGAAATGCCAATTGTCATCCTTCGCCCAGTGCGTGTCCTCAAACTGATGCTGGACGTAAAACAGCCAGACGCCTGCCGCCCCTGCCAGCAGCACGATCGGGAGGTGGGTTGCCAGGAAGGGCCCGATTCCGATGGCCCATGCCGATATGATGACAAGAAGAGCGACGGCGAGATTGGTCGCCATGGTTGAGACCCAAGGCAGTGCGCCAGAGCGCATCATCCCGAATGGTAGTCGTTGCTTCAAGAGGAAGACCCATATTGGCCCGATCCCGAACATCACCAGTGGGTGCCGGTAAAGTCGGTAAGCTAGTCGGCGCAAGCGCGACAGCGCACGATATTCCGCTACCGTAAGCGTTGTGATGTCGCCAATCCCGCGTTCGTCCAGGTTCCCAGCCGAGGCATGATGGATGGCGTGGGCGCGACGCCAGTAGTCGTAGGGCGTGAGGGTCAAGACGCCGAGAACGCGCCCAGTCCAGTCGTCCAGGCTCCGACGAGCAAAGAAGGACCCGTGTCCGCAATCGTGCTGGATTGTGAACAGCCGCAACAGGAAGGCTGATGCGGCCGGAACCACAAGAATGAGGCCGAGCCAGACTTTATGAGTGATGCAGAAGTAAGCAAGCACCCACAAGATGGCGAAAGGGAAGGCTGTGACAAGTAGCTCGAAGGTGCTACGGCGCACTTGAGGCTGCCGATATCGAGACAGCGTCTTCATCCAGGCGGAGGCATCGAGGTCGGTCGGCCTCGACGGTTGACGGACGGCAATATTCATCAGCGGAAGTCTATTTCTGTTTCTTGCCGAGGCTCAGCGAGTCGCTGGCACCTTTAACCTGACTGCCAAAAGCCGGGGGTGTTACCGCCGGACCCTTTTCCTTCTTCGGCTTGCGAGCCTCGCGATTGCTTCTTAGTTGGCCTTTGGCCATGGTAATTCTTTCTGTTGAATAGATGGGTAAACCGCAAACCATCCGTACGCACGGAGTATGCATTTGAATCACGGTTAGGGATTTGTCGTTCCCGCTCCACCGCCACTAAGAGAGGACGCGTCGCGCAGTCCTGCGACGATTGGCAGAGGTTGGAACAGCATCTGAGGCTCTAAGCGTATCATCCGGCATCGCAAGGCGAGTGTCGCAGGGGCAGTTTCAGAGGAGACTGCTATGCCTGACAGGATGTTCTCGCGATAGCCAAAGCCGCTAACGCTGACGAGGTTTCGTTCTAGTCGGAGGTAGGAAGACATGGTGTCCTCCTTTCATTGGGGCCAGGGGATGGCCCTGAAGCGGCAGCGCCCGTACAATGGCTACCGAAGACTTGACAGTATACCCGGCGGGCGTCGTGCGCAATGATTAAGGGCATGATCCAGCGCGAGGCACAGATGCACCAGCTTCCCGTCTCGGGTGATCAGCATGACGCTGTCCCGGGGGACATTCGTCAGCTCCGGCAGTTGCGCCATGAAGATCAGGATGGCCAGCTCGTTGACGAAGCCGGTCATCACCGATTTAGACCCGAAGCGCATCAGGTAGGCGAGCTTCCGCAAGCCCGCGACGATCTGCAGATGCCTTCAAGAACGGTCGCTGCCAAGAGGTACTCAAGCCCGTGGTCGCGCACGAGCGTCACCATCAGGGCCGCCATTGCGGCGGTGCCCCGCTTCGTCTTTGCGTGCGCGAGGTGGTCCGCTGCCAGTCACTGAAGTCAAGGAACGCCCGCTAATCGCCGAAGCGTTCATCTCTGCGGCGGAGAGCGCGGGCTACGAACGCAGTGCCGACTATAACGGAGATCGTCAGGACGGCTTCGGCTACTATCAGGTGAACCAACGACCTGGCCGTAGGGTGAGCGCGGCTGCGAACCAGCGACGACACCTGGCGGCATATCGGCAGGCTGGTCGAGACTATCCAGCCGGCCGAGTGCGAAATCTATTTTGCCAATGCAGCGTATGGTTCCGTCAAAAGGTGAAACGCTCTAGATCACCGAGCGCGGCTATCCCGTAGCGGAGGTTTCGCAGCGGCTCGGGGTCAGCCAGCATTCGCTCTATGAGCGCGTGCGGAAAACATAGACCCGAGGGCGTCTACGAAACTCGGGGCTATTCAGTACTGGCAGTCGCAGAGAAGCCGGTCTGCCGTCATTCGTCAGTGAAGGAACAAAACGAGGAGCCCGTCATTCCACCGAATTCCCTTGCCTACGTCGGTATCGGTATCAGGCAGGTCGTTGTCCGGAAGGAGCCCGCACGTGAAGCAAAGCACGCTGCAAGCGACCTTGCAGGCCGAGGTTGCTCGATGGTTTCATTCACTTGATCCAGTGCGGCCAGAAGAGATGATAGGGATCTGGAAGGGCGTCGGTCACCGCTCCGGACATCCTCTCGACGGGGTGCTGGAGAACCTGCACTGGTTCGGGAAGCGGTTTAATACCGATTTGCGTGCAGACGCCCTTCTGTTCGAGGGAGAACACGGCCGTCTGGTTCCGATTGATCCCAAGTTCTTCCCTATAAGGCTCGCAATCAGGTTTGCTGCGTTCGGCCGGTCAACCCCCGCACGCAATCTGTTCTCGCACGTCAAGCCCCGGGTCCGCGCACGAGGAACGACAGCGACTTTGCGGAGGTTGGTGAACGACGGCGTGATGACCGCGGCAATGGTCTACGACCGGCAGCCCATCGCCGATTACTTTCGTCGCGTGAACGAGCACGAGATCGCCGGAATGATGGTCGTCACGCATGACCCCCGTAGGTACTACTTCCGACTGACGAGGGTTGAGGCCGGAGCCGGCGAATGAAGAGACTGGCTCAAGAGTCATCCGAGGGTACGCAGCCAGAGGTGTCGTTCGAGGAAGTCGAACTTGGGATCCAGACGGACAGGATTCGCGAAGAGCTTCGCATCCAGCGGTATCGGGCGGGATAGGCGAGGCGATCGGTTGAGCATCAAGTTGTTCATTTTTTCCCGATAGCAGATCACCTGCGGTGACTTTTTTGTTGTGGGTGAGTTATCGGTAGGCTGATGTCCGCTTAACAGGGACTGCAAATGGGGAAAACCCGCGCGAAATTTACTCTGGCCGCTTGCCTCCTCCTCTTTCAAAGCGCGGCCAAGGCCGAAGTTGTCGAGGTGGAGAGCTTCGGCTTCCCTTACGCTCCCGGGCGCTTCGAGAGGTTCACCGATGTCATGTCTTCGGAGCTTGGTGCCGCCACGACCGCTGCGATCAAGGAGCGCTATCCATCAATCCAGAACATCCAGCTTTTCTGCACTGGCCTCTCCGGCCCGCGCCTGGCCTACATCGACGGCGTTTTTTTCGCACTGAACGAGAAAGCAGGCAGGCAGGGCGCGTACGTAACGACGGAGGCAGGTCGTGCCGATGTGCTTGATATCGACAAACCGCCTTCACCGCTGGCGGGTGACTTCCTGACCATCCTGGCCTTGACAAGGGACGCAGGCGCAGCTTGCCAGACCCTGTTTCGATAGATCCGATTAGTCGTTCGGATACTCGATCCTCTGACGGCTCACCAGTTTCAATGAGCGGTCCGGCTGGATGATATATCGCTCACCCCACTCCTGACCGAACTGGTCGCGGAATCGGTTTGTCACCGTGCTGCCGATCGGCGCCTTGGTCAGGCGCGTGGCTGGCTGGCCACCATAAGTGATGCTGCCGGGAACTGGTTCGAGCGGCGAGACGCTGCATCCGCCCAAAGCAAGGGCCAGCATTGTTGGTACAAGGACGCGTAGCATGTGATGCTCCTGTATCAGAGGCCGCTCAACTTGTGACGGTCGCGTCGGTTCTGAAGTTTGGCAGTAACGACGTGGCGTCAGCTACACCAATCGATCTTCTTTCCCTTCCGCCATTCCCTGGCGAAGCCCTCCCTCCGGGGATTCAAGTTGGGGACGCGGACGGAGCCGTACGTCCGCATCCCCCGCGCGGTCTGGCTGCCTACATCTGTTCCTTCTGGGCGCCGCTCTTTGGCTTTGCCGGGCCGAGGACCGGCTTTTCGCCGAGGGGCGCCATGGGCGTTGCCTTGAACTCGCCCTTTCCGTCGATCGAATTTCCTTCCGCCCAGCGGCCAGGGGCCGGGTTTTCGTCGCCGAGGGTGAAGCCGAGGAAGGCGTAGCTGAAGTCCTGCTTTTCCTCTTCCTGGGGGAAGCTGTTCGGGATCGGGAAGACGCTGCCTGCACCGCCCAACTCCTCCAGCGCCGCCATCCACTGGTTCTGGTGCATGGTGTCGCGGGCGATGAGGTAGGAGAGCATGTCCTTCATGCCTGGATCGCTTGTCATGTTGTAGAGGCGAACGGCGAGCACCCGCCCGGTCGATTCTGCCGCGACGTTGGCGGTCATATCCGCGGCGATGTTGCCACTCGCATAGATGTGCGACATGTCGAAGGGAACTCCATCGGAATCCACCGGCATGGCTGAGAGCCCCGCCGAGAGGAGGTTCTTCAGGTTGAGCCCGCCTAGTACCGCGCCGCCGACCGGGTCGGCCGCGACTTCCTCCTTCAGGCTCAGCGGCGCGCCTTCAAGGTTCATGGCCACGGCGGTCGCCAGCATCTCGATATGGCCGAGTTCCTCGGCTGCGGTGTTCATCAGCAGATCGCGGAACTTGGGATTGCCGCGGGCGCCGCATGCCTGGAAGAAGTACTGCATGGCAACGCGGATTTCGCCCTCGACGCCGCCGATTGCCTGCTGGAGCGCACGTGCGAACATCGGATCTGGGGTCTCGACACGCACCGGGTACTGCAGCTTGCCGTCGGTATAGAACATGCTTGTCTCCTTTTTGTTGGGAACGGTGTGCCGAACATGAGGAGGCTGCGAAGGTTCCTGGATAATTCGAGCCGCGCACCCAGCCGAAGCGCTAAGGCCCGGGCCGGGGCGGGCGGGGCGGGCAGACGAGAAGGCTCATCCACTCGTGAGGGCCTCGTTCACAGAACTTGACTCGACATCACATCTTGTGAGGGTAGTATTAGGCATCGCTCGGCACATCTTTGAGGGCGCTGACGCCAGGATGTTGGCAGTTCTCGCCCCAAGCATTGGGAGTAACCCGATGAACATTGAGCTACCCGACGCCCGATTTGCAGGCGTCCTTTTTCCGGAAGACCTAGCTCGAATGAGCGTCGCTGTGAGGGACGCGCTCCAGCGTTTGGCGTCCGATGGGGTCGCAATCGAGAGCGAACTCGTTGCTCGTATCATTCTCAAATTTTACAGACGCGGCCTGGTCGACACAGACAAGCTCGCAGATGTGGCCGTATTGGTCGGGCACTCAAAGCTCTTCCGGCATTCCTGCTGAGCAGGACCAAGAACCGGTGGCGTAGTTTTCTGTTGGGCGAGCGACCCTGCTTCTGCAGGGCGGCGGTTAGGTCGGCCCCACTGCCGGCGCTTCGGTCAGGCGATGGCCCCTTCAAACTCCTCTGCCCCAACACCGGGGAACGCGTCAGCGCTTTCGCGTGCGTAGCGTGCTGGCGAAACCCCTACGGCGCGAGTAAATGCCACACTGAAAGCGCTAGCGGAGCCATACCCCACCTGTCGTGCGATTTCTCCCACACTGGCCTCTCGCTTGCGCAGCAGGTCTTTCGCTAAAGCCAGCCGCCAAGATGTAAGGTATTCCATAGGGGCCATGCCGACCACGGTTAGGAACCGCTCATGGAAACCCGATCGTGACAAGGCCGCCTCCCGGGCCAGTTCGGCTACGGTCCAGTTGCGGTTCGGCCGTGCATGCATGGCTCTTATCGCCATCGACAGGCGTTCGTCCGACAGGCCCCGCAGGAGGCCGGGCGAACTGCCGGGTTCGGCTGTTGTTCGCAAAGCCTCGATCAGCAAGACCTCAAGCAGATGTTGTAACACGACCTCCCGTCCTGGCTTATTCCCGATGACCTCCTCACCTAGCAATTCCATCAGCATGGCCAAGCGTCGTTCGCCACGCACAATGACCAGTTTTGGGAGCAGGGAGGATAGCAGGGTGGCGTCGTGGGACTGGAAGATGCAGTAGCCGACCAGTGCCCGCATATCGATTGGACCGCTGACGCTGCCCACACGATATCCGCCTCCGAGCAGGATGACGGGATCCACCACCATGTCGCTGTCGCTGCTCGGGACCTCGCTGAACATCATGAAATCCTGCGCGGAGGGGATGAGGATGAAGTCACCTGCATTTACGTCAACTTCGCCGCTTTCGTGATCCCAATACCGGAGGCTTCCCCTGAGCACCGCGGCGTAATAGGGGTTCGGTGACTGAGTGCGTCGCACTCGCCAAGGGCCCGAGCCGGTGACGCATTTGGAGAACGGCACGCCCGGTTGGAGCAAGCTGACGATTTGCGCTAGTGGGTCTGCCATTCTGGACTCTCGCGAAATTTTCGTGGATGTTTAAATATAGAACGTTCAGAAGCCTATCGCTATCTCCTGTTGGCACAATCACAACAGGATCCAATCATGGCCTCAAACTCTCGCATCGCCCTCGTCACCGGCGCCAATCAAGGCATCGGCTTTCAGATCGCAACGGACCTCGCCGCCAACGGTCTCACAGTCCTGCTGGGCTCGCGCAGCCTCGAACGCGGCAAGGCGGCCGCGCAAGACATATCTGGTGACGTTCACCCCATCCACATTGACGTGACGGACGCAGCTTCGATTGATGCCGCCGTTGCGCAAGTTGAACAGCAGTTTGGTCGTCTGGACATCCTCATCAATAATGCCGCGATTTCCCGGGCGAACGGGGAGGCAACGGAGACGATGGAGAACTATATTCAACGCTCGCGAGCAACCCTTATCTCGGTAGACGAGGTAAGGACGATTTGGGAGACCAATGTGTTCGGCGTCCTTTCCGTTACTCAAGCCTTCTTACCCCTGCTGCGCAAGTCTGAAGATGCACGCGTCGTCAACGTATCGAGCAGCCTGGGCTCGCTGACCATCAACTCCACTCCCAATCCTTATCGGGCTGCATTCAACCCCGGGTATGGCGCTTCGAAAACAGCGCTCAACGCCATTACAGTGGCTTTTGCCATTGACTTGGAAGCCGAGGGTATAAAGGTGAATGCTGTAACCCCAGGCTTCACCAGCACTGCGCTGAACAATTACGAAGGTACCGAGACCGTCCAGCAAGGTGCTGCCGAAGCGGTCCGCGTCGCTCTCAGCGGCGATCCCACAACGGGTAGCTTCACGGGTTCGGTCAACGAAGCCTACCCGTGGTAGCCAGACGGAAGCCGCCGGCAATGATCCCGGCGGCCCCACCTCGTGATGTCGCCCCAATCTATTTGCTCTAATCCGGGCGCGTCAGTTGGCGCATCGCCTATCGTCGGGGCGGCAGCAGAAGACGGTGACCGACATCTTTCGCCGACGCGCCGCAAGAGCACCTTCTAGACGGGGAGTTTCTGCGCACTATCTCGACGGAGGGCGCTTCGGGAGGTCGTATGTTCAAAAGATACGCTTATGCCTGGATCACGCTGGGCTTCTTTCTTTTCTCCTTCGCCGGCCACTGGATCTTTGGATGGTTCGCATTCGTGAACGAGCAAATGGACCACGGGCGTACGCCGGAATTCGCGGCTTACCTTGCCGAAATGAGCAGGGATACGTTTGAGAACTGGCAGTCGGAGTTCCTGCAATTGCTTTGGCAGGTCGTGGGGCTGGCGTACTTCCTTTACATCGGCTCCCCGTCCTCCAAGGAGAGCAACGACAGGACTGAAGCGAAGCTCGACGCTCTGATCAGATTGAACGCCGGCGAGAAGGCCGACCAACTCATAGCCGAGATAGACAAGAAATTCATGCGTACGGATGGCCCGTAGCAATTCCCCGATCTAGATGCTTCGCGCCGCCAACCAGTCGAGCCCCACCTGGAGGGTGAGGCTCTCTTTCTCCTCGCCTAGTTGGCGTTGAGTTGCTCGACCATTTGCAGATGGTGTTCAAGGGCGGGTGCCGTCTTGGCAGCCCAGGCCTTCAGTTCCGCGTTGTCACCCTCTTCTCCGTAGCGTTTGAAGAGGTCCACGGCATCTTCATGGACGTCTTCTTGAGCTGACACGTAGGCCTCCACGAATTCATCCCCCTGAAGACCCCGCAGTTCCTCCAGCGTTTCCTGATGCTCCTCAGTCATGGAGGTCGGCAGTGTCGCCTGAACCTTGCCGCTCGTAACCATCTGTTTCAGTTCGTCAGAGGTCTTCTGATGATCTGCGAGCATCTGATCGGCGAATGCCTTGACATTGCCCTGGGCGCGCTCGGCGGCAAGCTTGCTGGATTCGATCTCGAACATATCGCCCGAGGCGGCTTCCAACACAAAGTCCTCGGTCTTGGGAGGCGTCCCCGTCACGGAATTCAGCCCGGTGGATTCGGCCGCCGACTGCGCGAATGCGGATGTGGCCATCAGAGTGATGAACGCGGTGGCAAGAAGCTGTTTCATGGTGATCTCCTTTTCGTGAGATCGACCCAACAGCCGACGAACGCGCTTGTTCCGATCGAGCCTCCGCTTCGTGGTGGCCCGATCGCTAGGCGAGCGCGGTGCTTCCGTGGCCCTAGGCTTAGGTCTCCGTCCAGTTGAGACAGCCGACTGGCAGGATGGAGTTGCTGACAAGAAGGGCACCATAGGCGTAGAACCTGCTCACATCGCCGCCCTCGGAGAGATCCACGGCCCACACCGTTCCGCCGGCATCCGACCACAAGAGGCGGCCGTTGGCTGCTGCCAGTCCGGCCATTGCCTCGGCCGGTGATACGCCAGGGCGGAACACCACTATCGCCGTGCCGTCATCCGGTGCCGGAAGCGCAGCCACGGGGCCGGCGATGAGGATCGCCGCAACCAGAGCCGTGTGGGAATGGAAACCGCGGCTTTTCTCAAAGCCCGTATCCCTCCGACGCAGCATTAAACCGACCGCTGCGGGCAGAACTCCAAAGAGGGCAAGCCAGAGCAAGTCCCAAAAGAGCGGGTTCTCGGCATCCATACGGATCCGGTGAATGCCGAGGATCCAATGCGAGAGAAGGCTGTCAACGACATGCCATGCTCCGAAGCCTATCAGGGCATCGGCAAGCAGCGAACGATCGGCGCCGCGCAAAGCAAACTGCCCTCGGCTTCGCCAAAGGAGCCAAAGGCCGACTGCGGCGGTCACATACATGAGCACGTGGAACAGCCCGTCTGTCATGATCAAGAAGCGGATATCCTTCCCTGCCTCCTGGAGGCCACTCAACAAATGATGCCACTGCAACACCTGGTGCAGCAGAATGCCATCAAAGAAGCCCCCCAACGCAAAGCCGAGCGCGTAGCCGGACCAATGGAAGGTGGAGGATAAAGTGGAGGGCGCGTCTAGTGGCCTGGTGATTGTGCTCACGATGTTCTCCCGATCGTTCTACCGAGCGTCTGGTAACCTGAGGCCGGCCAGAGAAGTTCCGTGACACTCTAGTCAATTTCTCCCGGCGATCGTCGGGGAAGGTCGGCTGTTGTTGCTGCTCTAAAAGTTGGGGGAGTCGTGGGAGGCGCCACGGGTATTGGTGGAATGTAGGCCGCCCCGAGATCTGTGAGCCATGTCACCGCGTTTATGAGCCATTTTGTCTGCATCTCTGCCGCAACAGCACGCACATTCTGCGTTCGGACGGCAGCTCTAGGTCGTCGATCCACGGCCCGCGAATGGCCGGGATGGGGGCGAAGCGGTCATGGAGGTCGCGCGCTACAATGGCAGCTATGTCATCCCGGCTTCCGGACAAGACGGTCACCAGACGGCCCCTTTCCAGTCTCCAACCTCAATGCAGTTCATGTCTCCTTTGAAGGCGGAAAGCTGCCTGGCGCTCTGCGGCTGCCTTACCGCAAACTTGAGGCCCGAAAGCGGAAATTATTGCCGCTCGCCGGTCCTGTTGACTGATGCCCAAAGCCAGGGCACAAAGGTGGCATCCACGGTCGCTCGCGACGGGAAAACACAGGGAATTTCAACGCTTTTCCAATAAGTCGTTGAAATCATGTGAGAATCCAGG
>JAEZHO010000357.1 GCA_023416545.1 Pseudomonadota bacterium | reverse complement strand
GCGGACTGAATGTCGTCGGCAAGCATTTCCGCATTGCCGGTCTGGGTACCGTATAGGATCGAGATTTTCATATGGAATGCTCCTGATCCGTCGCGACGCGCAACAGATCCTCAGTGGTCGATAGCTTCCGGCGGCATCTGCCGGGCGGTGCGGAACTCAGTTCGATCTCGTCGATACGCTGCCATCCGGCAAAATCCACGACGCCGGGCAGGCGCTCCAGGATTGCCCGGCCCGGACGGTCCGACGCCGGCTCTGTTTCAGCCAGGATCGTGGAAGCCAGCAGCTGCCCCTCTTCCCGGCTTTCGGGGATCGTTCCCCGCGGGCCGCGGCGAAACCAGCCTGCCGCATAGAGGCCCGGCGCGAGCCTTCCCGTCTCGCTCACGCCTTCGGTCATCCAGCGGTCGCGATCGAGATCGCCGCTCGCCCGGAACCCGATCGCCGTAACGATGCTGGAGGCGGATAAGACCTCCTCGACGCCGGAGGAATCGCGGACGCGCAGGCCGGTCACGCTTTCCTCTCCCTCTACGGCGACGGGTTGGAGGGCGAAGCGGAACCGGATGGCCGTGCGGGCTTGCGACGGCTTGTGTATCTCGGCCAGAGCCTCCAGCCGCTTCGCCTGCTCGGCGTCCTCTGCCTGGTCGGCACCGATCACTTCGATCGAGACGTTCCTGAGCTTGGCGAGTTCGCGGATCATGACCGGATCGAACTTCGCCTGGGAGGCAGGCGAGCGACCGAGGATGGTGATGCTCTCGAACGAATTGCGTCCCAGCCAGTCGGAAGGAAGCGGTCCGAGGTCGGTGCCTTCCAGTTCGTCCGGCGATTTCGCAAGCAGACGGAGCAGGTCGATGGCGACATTGCCATTGCCGACGATCACGGGATTGCGACCGAGATCCGGCAGCGTCTTTGCCTCAGGATGCTCATGCAGCGCCCGGGTCAGGCAGGATGCACCATATATACCGGGCAGATCGTCGCCCGGAATGCCCAGCCGGCGGTCGAGCGAAAGCCCCGCGGCCAGGACCACGACGTCGAATGCCTGGCGCAGCGCGTCGAGGGAGATATCGCGTCCGACGTGGACGTTGCCGAAGAACCGCGCGCCCTGCCGTTCGAATATCCGGGAGAACTGGCGCGTGACGGCTTTCGTGCCCTGATGATCGGCGGCCACGCCGTAGCGAACGAGGCCGTACGGCACGGGCAGCGCGTCGATGACATTGACCTGGAGACCGCTATCCAGTTTCAGCAGCGCCTGGGCGAGATAGCAGCCGGATGGGCCCGATCCCACGATGGCGATCTTTGCCGACATTATAAAAGCTCCCATGTTCCGCCGCCGCCACGAGCTTCGCCTTCCTTTGGAAGAGCGGAGTGCATCCGAGCATTCGGGACACAGGTCGTATTCCCGAACGAGCATCGTCAGCCGTCGACGTTGACTTACCGAAAAAACAACGTATCTTCGATAAACGATAGAAAACTCGAATATCGCACAAAATGAGCTTTTGCAAGACGCGGATCGCGGAAGGCCGGTGCGAACAATGGGGATGCATGTGACTGAACTTGAGGACACTCCGGGCGCACAACCGCAGGAGACGGCACTGCCGCAAACCTGGGTCAAGGCAGCGGACAGCGCTGACCTTGCCGGGCCCCGTCCGGTTATTCCGGTGACGCTGTTCGGCCAGCGCCTGGTTCTCTTTCGCGACGATGAGGGCGAGCTCGGCCTGATCGGCCGGCACTGCCCCCACCGGGGCGCCGACCTCTGCTTCGGCCGGCGCGAGGACAACGGATTGCGCTGTCCCTTCCATGGCTGGCATTTCGACCGCACCGGTCAGTGCGTGGAGCAGCCGGCGGAACCCGAAGATTCCACCATGTACAAGACGATCAAGCTGCCGAGTTATCCCGTCGTGGAAAAGGACGGTGCCATCTTTGCCTATATGGGCGAAGGCGAGCCTCCGGCCGTCGATGGCGGGACGCAGATCTAGACGTCCGCGACGGATGGCCGGTCGCCGGCCATCGATCTACTGATATGAAGAGAGGAACGCGTCATGATTAGCGAAAAGCTGAACAGCCAGATCACCCGTATCGGCCCCGGCACGCCGGCTGGTGCGGTACTGCGCCGCTACTGGCAACCCGCAGCTCTCACCGACGAGGTCAAGGGCAACAACCATCCGCTCCTGCCCGTCAACCTGCTGGGCGAGCGCCTGGTCCTGATGCGTGACGAAGCCTCGGGCGAACTCGTGCTGACGCAACGCGTGGCATCCGCAGACGAGCCGCCGGCGCATTTTCCCGATCCGGGTTCTATCGAGACGGTCGAGGGCGCGGCCCGCTACCCGGTGGTGGAGAAGAACGGCATCTTCTTTACCTATATGGGTCCGGGCGAGCCGCCGGAATTTCCGAACCTCGACTGCTTCCGGGCACCGGACAGCCATGTCTTCGCGTTCAAGGGGCTCTGGGAGTGCAACTGGCTGCAGGCCCTGGAAGTCGGGATCGATCCGGCGCACGCCTCCTTCCTTCACCGCTTCCTGCAGGACGAAGATCCTTCCGACAGCTACGGCAAGCAGTTCCGCGACAAGGCGGCCCATACCGACATGCCGATGACCCAGATCCTGCGGGAGTATCCCCGCCCGGATATCGAGGTCGAGGAAACGGATTTCGGCCTCAAGATCACCGCCCTGCGGCACATGGAAAACAACCTGACCCATGTGCGGGTGACGAACCAGATCTTCCCGCAGGCGATCTGCATTCCGATGTCGCGCGAGATGATCATCACGCAGTGGCACGTGCCGATCGATGATGAGAACTGCTACTGGTACACGCTGTTCACGAGCTTCGCCAAACCGGTCGACAAAGAGATCATGCGCGACCAGCGCCTGAAGGAGCACAGGCTTCCCGATTACGCGCCGCTGAAGAACAGGTCGAACAACTACCACTACAATCCGGAGGAGCAGAGCACGCTGACCTATACCGGCATGGGCCTGGACATCAACGTCCACGACCAGTGGGCCGTCGAAGGTCTGGGTCCGATCCAGGATCGCACGCGCGAGCACCTCGGCCGCGGCGACGCCGCCATCGTCCGCTACCGTCTGCTTCTTCGCAAGGCGATCAAGGCGGTGGAGACCGACAAGACGGAATCACTGCTGATGCAGAGGGGGCCCGACGTGGCGCGCATCATCGGCCCGCTTTCCAATGACGCCATCGCGGTGACCGATGACTGGCAGGCGGCAAGCTGGCAGGCTGACATGCAGCGGCGGGCGGAATGCCCCTGGGATGCATCCGTCTGAGCCAGCCGACGCGGCAGGAATTGAACGGGCGCGGCCCTGCCGCGTCCGCAGGCATGAAGGGCGACGCAATGGCTTCCGCACTACTGACCAAACACGATGTCCACGAGGGACGGGGCCGGGCGTTCGAGGACATCCTGGACGGCTATTTTCCGCTCGAGGAATCGGTCCAGCAAATGATGGAGCGCCAGGGCTTCTCGCGCGCGTGGCTGCAACTCCTTCATGCGCCGACCATGGACCTGCCGGGCCTCGCCCCCACCGATCCCGTGCCTCTGTCGCTCCGCAAGGTCTATGCCGGGATGATCGACTACATGGCGATCGAGGCGGTCCAGGGAGAGGGCGCTCCGCGCCTGAACGGCTGCGGCGACTGGTTCTGGATCGACCCGTCCAACCGGAGTGCGAACCTTTCGCCCTCCGTGAGGCTCGGGGAGCCGGCATTCGTGCGCGGCGTGGGCATTTCCCGTGACCCGGGCGAGGAGACGCCCTTCGACGTCCGCCTCGCCATGGTTCAGGCGGAGAA
>JAEZHO010000292.1 GCA_023416545.1 Pseudomonadota bacterium | reverse complement strand
GGAACAGAGGCGCCAGTCATAGGCGCGATAGCCCAGCATGCGGTTCGCGATCCGCAGCGTTTCCACCGCGGCGGAAAAGGGGAGCATCGTGAACTCCGGGACAAGGAAGAAGACCAGTGTCCTTTTTGTCGACGGAATGCTGGTGATCACGCTCATGTCTATGTTCCGGCGATGGCATCCTGCCCGGATGGGGTCGGATGAGAGTGGCACGGAATATTGCCGCCGGGAAGTGGGCGGCTGCTGCGCCCGCCTCCGTTTCCGGCGTCGTTCTCGTTCAATCCCCATCCGCGTGAGCGCAGCCGTCGCGGAACGGGTAGGGCGAATGCGCCCTGCGCGGCGAGCGGCGGTCAGTCACAGCGAAAATTCTTCGAGGCAGACATGTCGCGGGCCGGCCACCCGATGTCCTTGCGGATCTCCGCCGGCAGGCCGGCGAGGACGCGTTCGGTCCGGCGCTTTGCCCACACCTCGCGGAGAGTGCGGGCGAGGCGCAGAGCGGGTCCGGCCAGCAACTGGACACCGGTGCCGTGTCCCATGTTCGATATCGAGGCCATTGTCTTCCTCCATCAGGATCGGTTTGCAGGATGACAGGCTGGATGCATCAATCAATGTTGTAGAAAGAATTGCAGTGATGAATTTCTGTGATCTTTGTGGGCATCCGGCCCAGTATGTAGATGCAGGATGCGCCCCGATTGACGTTCAATCAAATGAAATGATATGGTTGTTAGGTTAAGTTTTATTGATGAGGAAGCCATGGCTGCACCGTTCCGACCGCCGCTCCCATTACTGGACAACGACGTCCTTCGGACGTTCGTCGCCATTGCCGAGACCGGAAACTTTTCGACTGCGGCCGAGGTGGTACTCCGGACGCCGTCGGCGGTTTCCATGCAGATCAAGAAACTCGAGGAGCAGCTGAAAACGACGCTGTTCCTCCGCGACGCGAGGTCCGTGAGCCTGACGCAGAACGGCGAGATCCTGCTATCCTACGCGCGGCGGATGCTGGCGCTCTCCAACGAGGCCGTGTCCCGCTTCATGATGCCGGACCTGAGCGGCGTCGTGCGGCTCGGTGCGCCGGACGATATCGCCGAGCGCCTGCTTCCGCGCATCCTCAAAAGCTTCGCCGATCAGTTTCCGAGCATCATGGTGGATGTCACCATCGACATGAGCGGCGCGCTGCGAAAGCGTGTCGAGGAGCAAAGGCTCGACCTTGCGCTCTTCAACTGTACTCCCCGGTCCTTCACTGGCGTCGGGGAGGTTCTCCATACGGAACGCCTTGTCTGGACCGGCGCGAAATGCGGCAACGCGCACCTGCGCGATCCCCTGCCGATCTCGGTCTGGGAAGAGGGATGCTGCTGGCGCCAGGAGGCGATCACCCAGCTCGAAAAGCAGAAGCGGCCCTATCGGATCGCCTATGCCAGCGCCCATACGATGGCCCAACGCGCGGCGGTCCTCTCAGACCTCGCCATCGCGCCGTTTCCGCGCTCCTATCTGTCCGACGACATGGTCGTTCTCGGCCCGCAGGAGGGCCTGCCGGAGCTGTTCACCTTCGACGTCCGGCTGGTGACGCGTTCGCAGCTTGCCGTGCCGGCCCAGGCGGTCGCCGAGAGCATCAGGGTCTTCTACGGCCAGATCACCCGCGCCGCCGCCTGACGAGCGGCAGAGCGAATTTGCCGCTACGTTCACAATAGATTGAACCTTTTTCCGATTGAGGCGTTCGTGTGGCGGAAGGTCACTTGTGCCTTTGCACCCGCAACCATCGGAGGACTTTGAGAATGACGTCCAAGAAAGTAACCGTCATTGCCACGCTCTTGTTAACGGCTGCTGCCCTCAGCTCCTGCGGCAATACGATTCGCGGTGTGGGTCAGGATACGGCCAATGCCGTCGATGCGACGCAGGATGCGGGCCGGAGTGTCGACCGCGCCGCACGTTGATTTACGATCGAAACGTCACGCAGAGAGCCGGCTCCCAGCCGGCTTTCCTGTTTTATGGGGATGTCGAGCCTAGATCTGCGCCTTCGGAAAGGCTCGCTCCAGGCCTTCGGATCGGGCAAGGCCTTCACGGAAGGCGGCATGGGCCGCATGCTGGCTCGACTTCGCGGCTTCCATCAGCCTGATTTGCAGGCGCGCCGGGGCGCTCTGGCCGAGCCATTCTCCGCAGCTTCCGAGCTTCAGGGAATTGAGGAAGCGAGCCTCCGCCTGCCGGTCCAGATAGAGGTGCAGGCCCGCGAGCAGCACGTCGTCCGAGGCCGGGTTCTCCATCAAGAGCTGAAGCCAGGAACGGTTTTCCTCCGTCAGGCCCAAGAGGCTCTCGGCCACCATTTCACGATTGGCGATCGGGGCAACGTTGCTCATTTTTACATCCTCTGGATGAACGCTTCTGCCGTCAGTGCTCGCGCGACATTGCCCGACCGAGTCGTTCGGGAGGCGAGTTTCCATATGGACGCTATAGGCGGGGAGGATGGCGAGTTCAATTCGCGAGGCCGATCGCGGTCCGGAGGGTTATGCGGGGAAGCCGACGGCGGGCTCCGACGCCCGATCGTCCTCAGAGGGCGGCCTTGACCCGGTCCCTGACCTCGGGGGTGACCCATTTCGACCAGATGTCCTCATGTGTGCGGAGGAAGTGTTCCGCCGTTTCCCGGTTGCTCGCGTGATTTTCCTCCTGCCACGCGAGAGCCTGGTTGATCGTGGCGTTCGACCACTGCCGGGTCTTGATGTAGTCCATGGCAGGCGCGGCCTTCTCGGCAAATTCCGGTGTCATGAGGGTGAAGGCCTGGGACGTGGGATAGGCGTTCTTCTGCGGGGCGGCGCAATTCGGCACGGAGGTGCAGTTTTCCCATTCGGCCTGATTATGCCTGACTCCGAAGGAAAGCTTGGCCATGGGATATTTGCCGAGGGCGGCCGTCGGCGCCCAGTAATAGCCGAGCCAGCCCGTCTCGGTCTCGAATGCCCTGGCGATCGAGGCGTCCAGCGCTTCCGCCGACACAGGCTCCACAAGTTCGAAATTCTTCTCCGCCGCGCCGAATGCCCTGAAGAGGTTGCGGGTGGTTTCCTGGCAACTCCAGTCGCCCGGGCAACTGCGGATCGCCGCCTTGCCGGGCGTATCGGGCGAGGGGAAGAGGTCGGGCCGCGCGAGCGCGTCATCCACCGTCCGTATCTCCGGATGGGCCTCGATGATGAATGCCGGAACCCACCAGCCCTCGACTGCGCCGTCCTTGAGGATCTCGGCCCCCAGCATCAGGCGCTCCTCGGCCGTCGCCTTTGCCAGAGGTCCCCGCACGGCATTGATCCAGAATTCGGGCGCCATGTCGGGCTGGGAGGTCGTCAGCATGGACGTGAAGGTCGGGATCGTGTCTCCCGGCACGAGCGTGACATTGCAGTCGAAGCCGCGCTCCAGGATGATTTCGTCTATGTTCGCGGCCACCGCGGCCGATCCCCAGTTCATCTCGGCGATGGAGA
>JAEZHO010000289.1 GCA_023416545.1 Pseudomonadota bacterium | reverse complement strand
CCCGCGTGGTGGATGAGGCGAGCCGGGCGCTCGTCTTCACGCCGACCAGCGTCAAGCAGATCGCCGGCAGTCTCGGCTTTTCCGATCCGGGATATTTTTCGCGATGGTTTCGAAAGCGTACCGGCCGGACCCCGGCACAGTTCCGGTCCGAGGAGCGTGCGAGACTGGATCGGTAACGCAGTGATGGCGAGGCCTGGTCACCCCGGCCTGCCGGAACAAAGCGCGCCTCCTGGGATTGGACCCCTTTTGTGGACACAAGGGAGAAAAGGCATGCAGGAGCATCTCACGCAGGCGAGCTATCCGGGTGAGATCGACATCGAGGGCGATCGCGCCCCGGTCACCTACAAGATCAAGGCGACGAAGGAGGATGACGGGGCCATTCGTGTCGGCCTGAGCCTGACTGCACCCCGCGACTGGCTGCTGAAGCACGGCTTTCGCAAGGAGGCGGTCTTGCGCCGGAAGGAAGGAGAGCCTGTTGCGGTTCATTTCGAGGAGACGCTGACCGTGGCCGACAACATCGCCGTGACGCTTTACGCGGACGAGTTCGTGTACGGCAGCATGGACGAAATGACCCGGACATTTCCCGAGCTTGCCTCTACCCCGGGATGACGTTGATCAGAGCTTGGCCCGGGTGCTCCGCGGCGTCGCGAGCAGCAGGCTCGTCTCGCTCGCCGTGATCCCGGGCACAAGCCTGATCTTGCGAAGGACGGAGTCGAAATCCGCAAGCGTGTCGGCACCCAGTTCCACGATCAGGTCCCACCGTCCGTTGGTGGTGTGGATTGCTGATATTTCGGTGAACGCCTGCAGGGCGGCGATCACCCGATCGGCGGCACGGCCCTCGATCTCAACCATCATGATGCCGCGAACCGCAGAGCCGACGACATCGACCGGCAGCACGACCGTATATCCGATGATGCTGCCCGCCCGTTCAAGCTTGTCGATCCGTGCCCGGACCGTGGCGCGCGAGGTCCCGAGTTCGATCGCAAGATCGGAAATGCTTCGGCGAGCATTGTGCCGAAGAAGCCGTATGAGTTTCTCGTCGAGGGAATTCATTCCAGTTTGGCCTCCAGTATGTGTCAAATTGCTATATCCAGCCATCATTCTTGGCAATTCCACCTGTTCATTCTGCCAGTCAGGCGTGCTCCCTTCCGGAGAAAGGAGACATACATGCTTTGCAAACTGATCGGGGTTCCACTGCAGGACGGCGCCTCGCAGCTTGGTTGCGAAATGGGGCCCAGCGCCCTTCGCGTCGCGGGTCTCGCGGAAACGCTGGAGAGCCTCGGTCACGACGTCCGCGATCTCGGAAACGTCGATGCAGGAGCGGCGGCCGAGATGTCACATCCCAATTCGGCCATCAGGAACCTCGGCACGATTGCTGCCTGGACCGAGGTTCTCGCCGAAGTCGCCTATCGGGAAAGCGGCGAGGGCATGCCGATCTTTCTTGGCGGCGATCATGCCCTGTCGGCGGGAACCGTGGCCGGCCTGTCGCGACGTTCGGCGGAGGATGGAAGGCCTCTCTTCGTCCTCTGGCTCGACGCGCATACCGACCTGCACTCGCTGCAATCGACCCAAAGCGGAAACCTGCATGGCGTGCCGGTGGCATATTTCACCGGGCGACCGGGTTTCGACGGCTACTTCCCTCCGCTCGCTGCGCCGGTCGACAGCGCCAATGTCTGCATGATCGGCATCCGCAGCGTGGACCCCGCCGAACGGACGGCGTTGCAGGAGACGGCCATAACGGTGCACGACATGCGGACCATAGACGAGCATGGCGTCGCGGTCCTGCTGAGGGCCTTCCTCGAACGGGTGTCGGCTGCGGGCGGTCGCCTTCATGTCAGTCTCGACGTCGACTTCCTCGAGCCGTCCGTTGCGCCGGCGGTGGGCACGACGGTCCCGGGGGGCGCGACTTTCCGGGAGGCGCACCTGGTCATGGAGATGCTGCACGACAGCGGACTGGTTACCAGTCTCGATCTCGTCGAACTCAACCCCTTCCTCGATGAGCGGGGGCGTACCGCCCTCCTTCTGGTTGACCTCGCCGCGAGCCTTCTCGGCCGCCAGGTGCTCGACCGCCCCACAAGGAGCTACTGATGGCGACCTCCGACCTGAACCTAGTGCCGTTCGTCAGCGTCGAGAACATGATGGATCTCGTGCTTGAGACAGGCATCGACGACTTCCTGATCGAACTGGCCCGCTACATTGAGGAGGATTTCCGGCGGTGGGCGCATTTCGACAAGACCCCGCGTGTCGCCTCGCATTCCGCAGAAGGGGTGATCGAACTGATGCCGACCGCCGATGAAAGGCTCTACGGTTTTAAGTATGTCAACGGACACCCGAAGAACACGCGCTCCGGACGCCAGACCGTGACGGCGTTCGGCGTGCTCGCCGATGTCGAGACAGGCTATCCGCTGCTGCTTTCGGAAATGACCATCCTGACGGCGCTCAGGACGGCGGCGATGTCGGCGGTTGCCGCTCGCTATCTGGCACCCGAAAACGCGCGGACCATGGCGCTGATCGGCACCGGCGCACAGAGCGAGTTCCAGGCACGGGCCTTCAGGGCGCTCCTCGGGATCGGCAGCCTGCGCCTCTTCGACATCGATGCCGACGCGATGCGGCGTTGCCAGAAAAACCTTGGGGATCTCGGCCTCTCCATCACCCTCTGCGGATCGCCCGAGGAAGCGGTCGAAGGTGCCGACATCGTCACGACGGCAACCGCGGACAAGCAGAACGCGACGATCCTCACGGACAACATGATCGGCGCGGGCGTCCACATCAATGCCGTCGGCGGGGACTGCCCCGGGAAGACGGAACTGCATCGGGATATCCTGCTCCGCTCGACGATATTCGTCGAATATCCGCCGCAGACGCGTATCGAGGGCGAAATCCAGCAACTCGACCCGGATCATCCGGTGACCGAGCTATGGCGCGTCATCTGCGGGGAGGAAGCGGGCCGCAAGCAGAAAGACCAGACCACACTCTTCGACAGCGTGGGCTTCGCGGTCGAGGATTTTTCCGCCCTGCGCTACGTCTACGACAAGCTGAAGGGGAGCCGCCACTATACGGAGCTGGACCTGCTGGCAGACCCGGACGAACCAAAGGATCTCTACGGCATGTTGCTGCGGCGCAAGGCACGCCTCGGACAATCGGGAGCCGCGTAGCCCCCTCTCACGCAACCGGCATCATCTCGGCAGCGGCCTGCCGGATGGTTTGCATCAGGATCGATTGCGGGGGAGACGGCGGCTGATCTGCCTTGATCGTCAGCCCCACGGGGCCCTTGGTTTCGCTGGTGTCCACGGGGAGCGCCACCAGCAATCCCTCTGCCATGTCCCCGGAGACCACGCCCTCGGAGATGATCCAGACCGCGTCACTCGACCGGACGAAGGCTCGTCCGAATGCATGGGACACAGTCTCCACCTGGACAGGAAGGCTTCCAACTCCGTTTGCGACGAGGAGTTGCTCGACCGAGGGGCGAATGATGGAACCCCTTGTCGGCATCAGGAGGGGAAATTTAGGCAGCTCGGAGAGGATCGAGGCGTTGCCGTCCAGCAAGGGGTGTCCTACGCGCACGGCGAAGACGACGCGCTCGGAGTAGAGGTGTTCGAACGTGAAGCCCGTCATTTTCTCCGGCGCGGCAAGACGGCCCACGACGAGATCGAGATCGCCAACCCGCAGTTGTTCCAGCAATACCGCGTTCTCGCCCGTGACGATCTTGATCCGGCCCGCGGTCTTCTGCTCGAGGAAGAGAGACATGGCGCGGGGCATGATCCGGGTCGAGACGGTCGGCAGGGCGCCGATACGAACAGGCGTGGCGGCATCGAAAAGTTCGTGCGAGACGGCATCGAAACCCTGGCGCAAGGCCGTGATCGCGGCGCCCGCGTAGCGGAGATAGATCTCACCATAGTGGGTGATGCGGATACCACGGCCGTCGCGCTCAACGACGGCGACGCCCAGGGCCTCCTCCAGTTCGCGGATCGTCTTCGTCACCGCGGGTTGGCTGACGTGCAGGGTCGCCGCTGCCTTGACCACGCTTTTCTGGCGCGCAACTTCGAGGAATGTATGCAGGTGGCGAAACTTAATGCGGGAGTCCAGCACCTGATATAACCTGTGAGTTAGTAAAACGGCCTATAATGTCATTTTACCTAACCAAGGCATTGCTGCAATGGTGATCTGCGGAGGAGAGACAATGCAGTTTGTACGCATAAACGACGTCACTGTTCATTATGATGTCACGGCAGGGGACGCCGGCAGGCCGGTTCTCGTGTTCGTAAACTCCCTCGGCACGGATTTGCGCATCTGGCACAATGTCGTGCCGAAGCTCGCCGAAGACTTCACGATCCTCACCTATGACAAGCGGGGGCATGGGCTCTCCGATCTCGGAACGCCGCCCTACAGCATCGACGACCATGTCGGCGACCTCGTCGGCTTGCTGGAGCATCTCGAACTGTCCGACGTGTCGATCTGCGGGCTCTCGGTCGGCGGCCTGATCGCGCAGCGCGCCTATGAGAAGCGCCCCGACCTGGTGCGCGCGATGATCCTTTCCAATACCGCGCACAAGATCGGCACGCCGGAGATGTGGAACCAGCGGATCTCCGCGGTGGAAGCCGGCGGGATTGGCAGCATGGTGGACGACATCATGTCCAAGTGGTTCACGCCGGAGTTTCGCGACCCCGACAACGCGGCCTACCAAGGCTTTCGCAACATGCTGCTGCGCCAGCCCGTCGATGGATACACCGGCACCTGCGCGGCGATCCGCGACGCGGACTTCACGGAGGCCGCCCGGAAGATTGCGGTTCCCGTCCTCTGCATCGCCGGTGAAGACGACGGCTCCACGTCGCCCGCTCTCGTCCGCTCGCTGGCCGACCTGATAAGCGGGGCACAGTTCAGCATCATCGAGGATGCTGCACACATACCCTGCGTCGAGGCGCCTGCGGCCTACGCCGCGCTTGTGCGCAATTTTCTGTTCAACGATGCCGAGGATTGAGACGATGGCTGCTTCATTCGACGAGACGGAACGCTATCGGCAGGGTCTCGAAACCAGGCGGTCCGTCCTGGGCGACGCCCATGTCGACGCTGCACTTGCTCGCGAAACGCCCTTCGACCGGCCTTTCCAGCAGTTCATCACCGAGGGTGCGTGGGGCACGCTTTGGTCGCGTCCCGGATGGACGAAGCGCGAGCGCTCGATGGTGACCATCGCGCTGCTGG
>JAEZHO010000256.1 GCA_023416545.1 Pseudomonadota bacterium | reverse complement strand
CGACGTCTCCTTCGAGACGATCTCCGGCGCCGGAGAGCATGCCGCCATCATCCATTACCGCGTGACGACGCAGACGGACCGGCGCCTCAACGAGGGCGAGCTCTTCCTGATCGATTCGGGTGCCCAGTACATCAACGGCACAACGGACATTACCCGGACCGTCGCGATCGGCGAGGTTCCGCAGGACCGCAAGCGGTTCTTCACGCTCGTCCTCAAGGGCATGATCGCGATCAGCACGGCCCGCTTCCCGAAGGGGACGCGCGGTTGCGATCTCGACCCCTTGGCGCGCATTGCCTTGTGGAAGGCCGGCGGCGACTACGCCCACGGGACGGGCCACGGCGTCGGCTCCTATCTATCGGTGCACGAGGGCCCGCAGCGCATCGCCCGGCTGGCGACGCAGGAACTGCTGCCCGGAATGATCCTCTCCAACGAGCCGGGCTATTACCGTCCCGGCGATTTCGGCATCCGCATCGAGAACCTGATCCATGTGCGGGAAGCGGAAGAGATCGAAGGCGGCGACACGCCGATGCAATCCTTCGCGACGCTCACATGGTGCCCGATCGACCGGCGGCTCGTCGTCGCCGAACTGCTGACGGACGAGGAGCGGGACTGGCTCAACGGATATCACGCCGCGACGCGCGAAAAGCTCATGCCGCTGATCGAGGACGAAAAGGTCCGGCAGTGGCTCGTGCAGGCGACGGAGCCGGTGTGACTGCCGGCTTCTAGAGGCCGAGGAACTGGCGGCAGACCATGACCGCAACCCATCCGGCGCCGAGCATCAGCAGACCCGGACGGTAAAGGGCGACGAGGAGCGCGACGACCATCGCGATCTTCACGTCCCAGCCGCCGGAGAAGAAGGCCGGCGCCACGAGCGTGGTCAGAACGGCCGCGGGAACGGCGTTCAACGCCGCTTCCATGCGCGGCGGGATTGCCTTCATCCGCGTGATCAGCACGTAGCCGCCGATGCGCGTGATATAGGTCGCGACGGCCGAGGCAAGGATCAGCAGCAGGGTGCCGGTGTCGAGCGTACCCTCCATCGTTCAGGCCTCCCCGTCCTGTGGCGAAGCCGCCGCCGGGGCCGGGAGCGGCAGCAGCGTCGCGACGAGGATGCCGGCGGCGGCCCCGAGGCTGACGTGCCAGGGAGAGCCGACGAAATGATAGGCAGCGACCGACCCGAGGGCGCTTGCCAGCACGATCGGCGCGAAACCGGGGCGGGTGCGGAAGGCAAGTACCATGCCGAGGAAATAGACCGGCAGCAGGATGTCGATGCCGATCGAGGCCGGGTCGCCGATCATGCGGCCGAAGAAGGCGCCGAGCATGGTCGACAGGTTCCAGCAGACATAGACCACGACGCCGAAGCCGATATACCAGGAAAAGCTCACGCCCCGGCCGCTTTCGCCGCGGCGCACCCCTTCGGCGAAGGCGGGATCGATCAGCAGGAAGAAGGCGACAATCTTCTGGGGCAGCGAGTAGTGCCGGATATATTTCGCCATCGCCGCGGAATAGAGGATATGGCGGAAGTTGACGGCGAAGACGGAGAGCACCACCAGCCAGGGCTCGACCCGCTGGCCGAAAAGCTCGATCCCGACCAGCTGGCTTGCTCCGGCGTAGATCGTCGCGCTCATCAGCAGCGTCTCGAGGAAGCTCAGGCCGTTGTCCACTGCGACGGCCCCGAAGAGGGCACCGAAGGGCGCCGAGGACAGGGCGACGATGGCGCCGCCCCGCAGGCCTTCTCTGAAATCAATGCGGTTCATGGAGATTCCTTCTTCCCACCCCCCTTAGGCGAGAGGAAAGGCCCGGCGCAATTCAATAGCGCTGATGGATCGATCGATTCTGGTGAAGTCCCGGCGATCGATGCCCTTGTCAGTCCCTCAGGATATCGTGGCTCCGGACGATGCCGATCCCCTTTTGCCGCATCTCCTCGATCGCCGCCTTGACGCCCTCGGCATCGATCCCGCGGCTGGCATCCTCGATGACGCAGACACGGACGCCGGGCAGCATCTCGATCGCGTCAAGCGCCGAGAACCTGACGCAGTAATCCGTCGCGAGGCCGCAGATGTCGAGTTCGTCGATCTGCTGGGCGCGGAGATAGCCGGCAAGGCCCGTGACCGCTGCCCGGTCGTTGTCGCGGAAGGCGGAATAGCTGTCGATCGCCGGGTTCTCGCCCTTCTGTTGGATATAGTCGACCTCGTCCATCCTGAGGTCGGGATGAAATTCGGCATCGCCCGTGCCCTGGACGCAGTGATCGGGCCAGAGCATCTGCGGCTGGCCGGAGAGTTCGCCCATCTCGAACGGCTGCTTGCCGGGATGCTGCGAGGCGAAACTGCCGTGATCGGCCGGATGCCAGTCCTGGGACAGGACGATGACGTCGTAGCCGCCTTCCTCGATCAGGCGGTTGGCGACGGGCACGACCTTGTCGCCGTCGGGCACGGGCAGGTTCCCGCCCGGGCAGAAGCCGTTCTGGATATCGACCAGCAGCAGAGCCTTCATGGTGGCTTCTCCTTAATCTGTCTTTTGCCGATTAATACCGCGCCGCCGATCGGCGACAAGCCCTTGGTGGCTCCCTTGGTGCACGACCTTGCAATGTCCCCGGCGCGCCGGGGTGCGGGCCGCACGGCGAAGAACGGGCTTTCCGCATCCGCTCCAGGCGGCGGAAACATTATCCGCCTTCACGAGGCGCGCCGGAAGGCCGTTTCTCGCTCGCGCGGCCCCTGCGGGCTAAGACTGGGCTCAAACAGGAGCCGTCCCATGTCCATAGCCAGTTCATCAACGCCGCCGCGCGGCGATACTGCCTCGCCGATCAGTGTGCCGGGCCTCACCGCGCTCGTCGTGCTCGTCGCCGGCACGATCGCGCTCGGGCACACTTACGGCGCCGCCCATGGCGCGCTGTTCCTGGTCGGCGGCGCGCTCGGCATCTCGCTCTACCACGCCGCCTTCGGCTTCACCTCCGCCTGGCGCGTCTTCATCGCGGAAGGCCGGGGCAGGGGGCTTCGGGTGCAGATGATACTGCTTGCGCTCGCCGTCGTCCTCTTCTTCCCCTTCCTCGCCTCCGGAACGCTGTTCGGCAACGAGGTGCGCGGCTTCGTGTCGCCGGCCGGGGTCGGGGTCATCGTCGGCGCCTTCATGTTCGGCATCGGCATGCAACTCGGCGGCGGCTGCGCGTCCGGCACGCTGTTTACGGCCGGCGGCGGCAATGCCCGCATGCTCGTCACGCTCCTCTTCTTCATCGTCGGTTCGCTGCTGGCGACGATCCATTCCGACTGGTGGGCGGGACTGCCGTCGCTGCCGCCGAGTTCGCTGGTCAGCCTCGGGCCGGTCGCCGGCATCGTGATTTCGCTTGCGATCTTCGGGGCCATCGCCGCGCTTACCGTCTTCGTCGAGAAAAAGCGCAACGGCGGCCTGGAGCGGGCGCCGGCTACGCCCCGCGACGGCTTCGCCCGCTATCTGAGGGGGCCCTGGCCGCTGGTCGCCGGCGCCATCGCGCTCGCGCTTCTCAACTTCGCCACCCTGGCGCTTGCCGGCCGTCCCTGGGGGATCACCTCCGCGTTCGCGCTCTGGGGCGCGAAGGGAGCGCAGGCGATCGGCATCGATCCGACCGCCTGGGCCTACTGGCAGGCGCCCGCCAATGCCAAGGCGCTTGCCGAAAGCGTCTTTGCCGACGTGACCTCCGTCATGGATTTCGGCCTGATCGCCGGCGCCATGCTCGCGGCGACCCTTGCCGGACGCTTCGCGCCGAGCCTCGATATTCCGCTGCGCTCGATCCTCGCGGCGGTGGTTGGCGGTCTCCTGCTCGGCTACGGCGCCCGGATCGCCTATGGCTGCAATATCGGCGCCTATTTCTCGGGGATCGCGTCCGGCAGCCTGCACGGCTACCTGTGGGCCGTCGCGGCCTTCGCCGGCAATATCCTGGGCGTCAGGCTGCGTCCCTTTTTCTTCATGGAACGCACCTCACTTCGCCGCGTGGACGGCTGACCGCATCCCGGTCCCGCACCCGGATGTGGTGCGGGATTGCCGGCTTTTTTCGGCCTTCGCCACCGCCTTGCCGCATTTCAGCTAAAGTTCCGGCAGGTTTGCCCCATAGAGCGAAAAGCAGCAATGAGGGCGGGGCGTAAAGATATTGGTTACCATATATCGTCATTCTCTAATCCGATCGACGAACGGCATGACGGCTTCCGGCCGCCGTTCAGGGCAGATGGACATGGTCGCAGTTGCGGCTTTGGCAGAATGATCGGGTAACGAGTATCATGGCGCTAGAGATCGACACGTTCGATACCGCAATTTCCTCCAGATCAGTTCCAAAACGTCCGAAACGGATGTCGCGTCTTGCCTTCGCCGGTCGGATGGTTCTGGCGACGGCCGCACTCGCCGGCGTCTGGATGTTCGCGGCAACCACGACCGTCAGCAGTTTCGCACCGAGCTTCGGCGCGCCCGACAGGCCGGAATTCTCGCTGGCAATGCCGGTCCGCCCGTCGGTCGCGCCTCAGGCCGACGAACCGGCCCAGGCCCGTGACATCGCCATCCGGATCAACAAGTTCGAACGTCTCTACCGGCAGCCCGTGGCGCCCAAGGCGTCGCGGCTCGAAGGTGCGCGGCTTGCGGCCGTCCTCTCGCAGCGTCCGGCCGGCGATGCCGTCGCCAGCACGCTCGGCGCGGCCTTTGCATCCGCCGCCGAGGACGAAAGGTTCCAGGCTCTCGCCGCAGTCCGGCCGGACCCCGAAGCCGTCAGGCAGGCGCTCGGCGAGGCGATGAACGAGATGGTGGCGATTGCGCCGCGAGTCGACGCCCCGGTGGCCGAAATCGTCGCCGCGTCGCTTGCCTCCGCTCCTGCCGAGGACGAGGTGCTGTCCGACGAGAGCGCGGTCGAGACCGCCGCGATCGAGGCGGAGGAGGCAGGGCGCACGAGCGAGCTTGCCGCCCTCATGGACGACACGCTTCCCATGCAGGGACCGCTTCCGACCTCCCGTCCCGAGACGGCGGTCAAGGCGCTCGAGGCCCTGGCGGCGGCGCGCGTTGCCAAGCCCGGCCGTGGCGTGGCCGACGAGGAGGACGAGGCTTCCTCGACCGTTCTCGCCTATGCGCGGCCCGAAAACCCGATGAAGTCGCTGCCCAAGGTCGCGCCGCTCCCGGACCCGGGCACGAAGAAGGTGGCGATCTACGACATCACCAACGGCGTGGTCCACATGCCGAACGGCGCCAAACTGGAAGCCCATTCCGGCATCGGCAAGATGCGCGACAACCCGAAATTCACCCATGTGAAGATGAAGGGCCCGACGCCGCCCGGCACCTACAAGCTCTCAATGCGCGAAAAGCCGTTCCACGGCGTCGCGGCGATCCGGCTCACCTCGGTCGACGGCAAGCATCCGCAGGGCCGCACCGGGCTTCTCGCCCACACCTATCTCCTGCGCTCGCGCCCCGGCGATTCGCACGGCTGCGTCGCCTTCAAGCACTACGACAAGTTCCTGGCCGCATTCCGCCGCGGCGAGATCACCCACATGGTGATCGTGCCGGAATATAATGGCCGCCTGCCCGGCAAGAACCAGAACCTTCTGGTCAAGCTGTTCGGGGGCAAGGACGCCTAGCTTGCCGGCGATCCACGCAAGGCCCTAGCCAAGCAGGTCGCGTGCCGTCCGCATGAAGATGCGGGCGCCGAGCGGGATGAGGTCGTCGGGGAAGTCGTAATCCGGATTGTGCAGGGCGGGGTGGCCTTCGCCGGCCCCGAGATAGAACATCGCGGATTTCGAGACCGCACCGAAACGCCCGAAGTCCTCCGATCCCCGCAGCGCCTCGCCGGGCTCGTGGGTTATCCCCTCGGCATCGAGGGCGGCGCGCAGGATGCCGACCGCCTCGACATGGTTGTCGCAGTGGGCGAACACCTCGTGATAGCTGGTTTCCAGCGCCAGCCCGTCCCTCTCCGCCGCCTCCTTCGCCAGCCGGTCGGCGGCGTCTACCAGCGCCTGCATCCGGTCGTCGCTCATCGTCCTGAGCGTCACCCAGAGTTCGGCATGGGCCGGCGCGATGCCGAAGGCGGGTTCACCCATGCGCACGTGGCCGACGGTCGCGAGCACCAGGTTGCCGCCCGCGACGGAACCTCGACCGAGGCCGGTCAGCGCCGGCATCAGCGAGGCGATGGCCCGCATCGGCGACGTGCCCGTCTCCGGCATGGAGGCATGCGCCGTCCTGCCGGTCAG
>JAEZHO010000217.1 GCA_023416545.1 Pseudomonadota bacterium | reverse complement strand
AGCGCGAGGCTGTGGTCCTTCCTGCGCTCGGCCCGCTCGGAGAGGAGCGCGAGTTCGCCGGGGCTTTCCAGCTGCTCGGCAAGCGCCTCCAGCAGCATGGGGATGCGTTTCTCATGGCCGCTCGCCTCCAGCCGGTCGAGCGCGGCGACGGCGGCACGGCTGTTGAACCTGTTGCGGTCCTCATCGGTGGGCGAGGGCGCCTCCACCGAGAGTGCCGGCATGTCGAGACGTGCGGCGGCGAGCTGTCCGTAGAAGGTGCCGGAATAGGCCGCGGCGCTGCGGAAATGCGCTTCCGCCTCGCCGGACTGCTCCGCCTCTGCCGCCCGGCCGAGCCAGTAGAGGGCGCGCGATGCCGAGATCGGCCTGCTGGAAGCCTCGACGATGCGGCGGAAGTGGGTGGCGGCCTTCCGCGGATCCTTCAGGTTGCGCAGCGCATACCAGCCGGCATGGAATTCGGCATCGGCGATGTCCGCCGGCTTGGTGGCCGAATGTTCGGATACGATCGCATAGGCCGCCTCGTAATCTCCCTTGTCGGCAAGGCCACGGGCAATGATCCGCTGCTCGTTCCACCACTCGGAGGGATCGATGAGGCGCGCGGCGTCGCGCGGCGCCTTTGCAAGCAGCGCGGCGGCCTCGCGATACTTGTCCTTGCGGCGAAGCGCCTCGATCCGCAGGTAGAGGAAGGCCGGGTCGTCCTTCCAGGAGGGATCGACGGCCTTCAGGAGCGCCTCGGCATTTCCCGCCCCGTTTATCCTCGCGGCCCACGCATTGTAGAGGGACTGGGCCTCGCCCAGGCGCGAGAAGCGCTTCGCCTGGCTGACGCGGCCCCTGTACATCAGAAAGTCCATCCGGGCCTTGTGATCGGCCACCGTCAGGACCGACGCGAACTCCTTGAGGATGCGGTTTTCAAGGGCGACATAGAGCACGTCGGACGTCCAGAGCCGGCGGATCGTGGCGCCCGCTTCCTCGCCGCCGAGATCCATCTGGGCTTTTGCCCGCAGGTAGAGGCCCTCCGGCGTCTGCGGTTCGGCGGCCCGGAACTCGGCCATCACCCTTTCGGGGCCAGGGTTTTCGCGAAACAGGGCGCGTTCGTAGCGCAGGCGCAGATCGGTAAGTCCCGGCCAGTCCTTCAGTTCCTCGCGCGCCTCCTCGATATCCCCGGAGGAAACGCCCGGAAGGCCGGACATGGCGAGCGCCCAGGTCAGCATCTGGCGTTCCACCGAGCCGGCCTCCAGGCTGTCGCGCACGACGAATGCCCGCTTCACGTCATTGTCCGACAAAGCGTCCAGCCCGGCCTTCAGCACGGGTGCCGGCGCAAGGCGTCCGCCCCGCGAAGGGGTCGTGATTTCGAGGGCCATGGGGAAGGCTGCGGCGGCGCTGTCCGGTCTCGCATAGGGCAGGGGAGCCGGGCCCTTCGGCAGGGGATCGGCAGCCGCAAGGGGCCCCGAAAGACAAAGGCCGACTGCGGTCATCAACAGGACAGGCTTGTTCATGCGGCGACTCGCGACAAGAAAGCGATTCCTTATCTATATTAGCTACTTCGTAGATTAACGAAGGCTTACCAGCATCGTTGAAATTGCGCCCGGTCGGCGCCGCGGTTCACCATCAGAAATCGCGTCAGCATCCGCTTGTCGTCGCATTCCCACCGCTCTATTGTGCGCCACCTTAATCACGGAATGCGGCCGAAGCGTGAACTGCCGGCCGGTGGGAGTTTATGCATGTTCAAGGGATCGATGCCCGCACTCGTCACGCCTTTCACGGCGGAGGGAGCGGTGGACGAACGCGCTTTCGCCGATCATGTGGAATGGCAGATCGCCGAAGGCAGCAGCGGCCTTGTTCCCGTCGGTACGACCGGTGAATCCCCCACTCTTTCCCATGCGGAACACAAGCGTGTCGTCGAACTCTGCATCGAGGTTGCGGCCGGACGCGTTCCGGTGATCGCAGGCGCCGGCTCGAACAACACCCGGGAAGCGATAGAGCTTGGGACCCATGCCGAGAAGGCCGGCGCCGCCGCGCTCCTGGTCGTCACCCCCTATTACAACAAGCCTACCCAGAAGGGGCTTTTCGCCCATTTCTCCGCCATCGCCGAGGCCGTGGCGCTGCCGATCTTCATCTACAACATCCCGGGCCGCTCGGTGATCGACATGACGCCTGAAACCATGGGCGCGCTCGCAAAGGCCCACAGGAATATCGCCGGCGTCAAGGATGCCACGGGCAAGATCGAGCGCGTTTCGGAACAGCGCATCGCCTGTGGCAAGGATTTCATCCAGCTTTCCGGCGAAGACGCGACGGCACTGGGCTTCAACGCCCATGGCGGCGTCGGATGCATCTCGGTCACGGCGAACGTCGCCCCGCGGCTCTGTGCCGAATTCCAGGCGGCGATGCTTGCCGGCGATTTCGCCAAGGCGCTGGAATACCAGGACCGGCTGATGCCGCTCCACAAGGCGATCTTCCTCGAGCCGGGCGTCTGCGGCGCCAAGCACGGGCTGTGGCGGACGCGAGGCGTCAACCGGACGGTCCGCTCGCCGCTGATGTCGTCGGTCGAGCCGTCGACGGAGGCCGCGATCGATGCGGCCCTTCGCCATGCGGGCCTCCTCAACTAGTCCGGGCTGCTTCACTTTCGTGCGCGCCCGCATTACATGACGCATGGCCCGGGAATGCCCTCCCGCGGCGATACCAGCTAGGGAAGGGCACGGTGGAGACAGATGGCCCCCAAAGGCAGCCAGAGAACGGTGAACAAGATTGTCGCGGAAAACCGCAAGGCCCGCTTCAACTATGAAATCATGGACACCTATGAGGCCGGCCTTGTCCTGACCGGGACGGAGGTCAAGTCGCTGCGCGAGGGCAAGGCGAACATCGCCGAGTCCTATGCGTCCGACGAAGGCGACGAGATCTGGCTGATCAACGCCTATCTCCCGGAATATCTCCAGGCCAACCGCTTCAATCACGAGCCGCGCCGCCGCCGCAAGCTCCTGCTCAGCAAGCGGGAGATCAACCGGCTGCGCTCGGGCATCAACCGGGAAGGCATGACGCTCGTGCCGCTCAAGGTCTATTTCAACGACCGCGGCCGGGCCAAGCTCGAACTGGCGCTCGCCAAGGGCAAGAAGCTCCACGACAAGCGGGAGACGGCGAAGGAGCGCGACTGGAACCGCCAGAAGAGCAGGCTCCTGAAGGAGAACTGAGACCGCCGCTTCCAGGCGGTTTCTCCCGCGTGCAGGCTTCCTCGCCACCTGCCGCCCCTGCGGCACGAGCGGGAACAAAAGCCCGGTCCTGCCGTTGTCGGCCACATTCTCACGTGAGCCGGTTCATGAAGCGCAAAACGATATTGACCTACGGCACCCTCGTCCTGGGTCTCGGCCTTGCGGGCTATCTCCTCGGGAATATCTTCAGCGAATATACCTGGGCTGACATCGTGCAGTCGGTTTCGGACATCCCCGCAGGCAACCTCGCGGCAGCCGGGGGCTTCTGTGCCGCGTCCTATCTCTGCCTCACCGGCTTCGACTGGGCCGGCGTGCGCTACGTGAAGAACGACCTCGCCTATCCGAAGATCGCGCTTGCCTCCTTCGTCAGCCTGTCCATCGGCCAGAGCGTCGGGCTGGCGGGCCTGAGCAGCGGCGGGCTCCGGTACCGCTATTACGCGCACTGGGGCATGAATGCCGAGGACGTGGCGAAGATCGTCCTGCTTTCCGGTGTCACTGTCGGCATCGGCCTTGCGATGCTGACGGGCATCGTCATGTTGATCAACCCGGCCGATGCCGCCGAGGTGCTGCGCGTCAACGAGGCCACGGCCATGGCGATCGGCGCCGCCTGCCTGGCAACGGTTGCCGCCTATCTCGCGTTGGCGAGGTTCGCGAGGGCGCCCGTGCGGATCCGCAAGTGGACGTTCAAGATGCCGAGGCTGCGGCTCGCCCTTGCCCAGGTGGTGATCGGGACGCTCAATTTCGCGGTGGTCGCCGCGGCCCTGCGGGAGGTGATGGCGGCCGCCTCCGACGTCAGCTACCTCAAGGCGGCGACGGCCTACGTGCTTGCCAATGTCGCGATCATCGTCACGCATGCGCCGGGCGGGCTCGGCGTGCTGGAGGCGACCGTGCGCCATGTGATGGGCGATCAGGCCTCGATCGGCTCGCTCGTCGCCTTCAGGGTCATCTACTTCCTCATTCCGCTCGCGATCGGCATTCCCGTCGCCCTGGTGACGGAGGCCGTGTTCCGTGCCCGCAAGCGGTCGTCGGCGGGAGCGTCGACGGGGTCTCTTCAGAAGGCCGGAACGACCGGGTGAGGAGAGGTCTTCAGTCTGCCGAGGGTTCGCTCGGCTCCGCGGTCCTCTGCGGGCGCTCGGAAGGATCGCGACCGATCTCCGCCCTCAGCGACGCGAGGTCGATGAAATGGTCGGACTGGCGGCGCAGGTCGTCGGCGATCATCGGCGGCTGCGTCGTCATGGTCGAGACGACGGACACCTTTCGGCCCTTGCGCTGCAGCGCCTCCACCAGCGTGGTGAAATCACCGTCGCCCGAAAACAGCACGAGATGGTCGACGGTTTCGGACTGCTCCATCGCATCGATCGCGAGCTCAATGTCCATGTTGCCCTTGATCTTCCGGCGCCCCATGGAATCGGTGAATTCCTTGGCGGGCTTCGTGACGACCTTGTAGCCGTTGTAGTCGAGCCAATCGATCAGGGGACGGATGGAGGAGTATTCCTGATCCTCGATCAGCGCGGTGTAGTAATAGGCCCGCAGCAGATAGCCGCGCTTCTGGAAGGCCTTGAGCAGCTTGCGGTAGTCGATGTCGAAGCCGAGGCTTTTTGAGGCGGCGTAGAGATTCGCACCGTCTATGAAGAGCGCAATCTTCTCTCTGGGGTCGAACATTTTTCCTCCGTCAGGTTTTATCGTTGCCTGGCTGTGCAGGGTTGCATCGTCCCGTCGGGGGAGACGGTGGGATGAATAATGTCTGGGTAAATTACGAATACTTGATATAACCGCATTTACGGCACGATTCGGATTTCTCCAAGGACTTTGAAGTCACAGGCCTTCCGCGCCGCGGCACGAAGGCGGCGATCTGGCGGGTCGCCGATCAGGAAAAACTTGAATTCGCCGGTCAATCCCTGTATCGGGCGTCTGAATTCCCGAGATAACGACCGCAAAGGACAGGCAATGGCCCGTGTCACCGTAGAAGATTGCATCGATAAAGTCGACAACCGCTTTGAGCTCGTGCTTCTGGCCAGTCATCGTGCACGTCAGATCTCGCAGGGTGCGTCGATCACGGTAGACCGCGACAACGACAAGAACCCGGTTGTCGCTCTGCGCGAGATCGCCGACGAGACCCTGTCGCCCGACGACCTCAAGGAAGACCTCATCCACTCCCTGCAGAAGCATGTCGAGGTCGACGAGCCCGAGCACGACGCGTCGTCGCTCCTGCCAGCCAATGCCGGCGCCACGAGCGGCGCGGCAGGCGGCGAGGAAGAGGGAGACGCTCCGGAAGCAGTGACCTTCGACCAGATGTCGGAAGAAGAGCTCCTGGCCGGCATCGAAGGACTTGTTCCGCCGGAAAAGAGCGACGATTACTAATCGTTCATCTTCTGGCCTCAAAAAAGCTTATCTGAATTAAGATGGCCGCGCCGGTGTCAATCCGGCGCGCCTTTTCGTTTTTCTAGTAAGGATCGTTTCCGGCATGATGCGGCAATATGAGCTTGTTGAGCGGGTTCAGAAGTACAAGCCCGATGCCAACGAAGCTCTGCTCAACAAGGCCTATGTCTATGCGATGCAGAAGCACGGGCAGCAGAGGCGCGCGAGCGGCGATCCCTATATCTCGCATCCGCTGGAAGTCGCGGCCATCCTCACGGACATGCATCTCGACGAGTCGACGATCGCAGTCGCCCTGCTGCACGACACAATCGAGGATACGACGGCGACGCGCGCCGAGATCGACGAGCTCTTCGGGGAGGATATCGGTCGCCTCGTCGAGGGCCTGACGAAGCTCAAGAGGCTCGACCTCGTCACCAAGAAGGCAAAGCAGGCGGAGAACCTCCGCAAGCTGCTGCTGGCCATTTCCGACGACGTGCGCGTCCTGCTCGTCAAGCTGGCTGACCGGCTCCACAACATGCGCACGCTGGAGCACATGAACCCGGAGAAGCGGGCGAGGATATCCGAGGAAACCATGGATATCTACGCGCCGCTTGCGGGGCGCATGGGTATGCAGGATGTCCGCGACGAACTGGAAGACCTGTCGTTCCGCTACCTGAACCCCGAAGCCTACGAGACGGTGACGAACCGCCTTGCCGAGCTTTCGACGCGCAACGAAGGCCTGATCACCAAGATCGAGGACGAATTGCGCGATCTCCTGGTGGCGAACGGCCTGACCGATGCGGTCGTGAAGGGCCGCCAGAAGAGGCCCTATTCCGTCTTCCGCAAGATGCAGTCGAAGTCGCTGTCGTTCGAGCAGCTGTCCGACGTCTATGGCTTCCGCATCATCGTCGGCGACGTGCCGGCCTGCTACCGGGCTCTCGGCATCGTCCACACCCGCTGGCGTGTCGTTCCGGGCCGGTTCAAGGATTATATCTCGACGCCGAAGCAGAACGACTACCGGTCGATCCACACGACCATCGTCGGTCCCTCGCGCCAGCGCATCGAGCTGCAGATCCGCACCAAGCGCATGCACGAGATCGCCGAATACGGTATCGCGGCCCACGCGCTCTACAAGGACGGCGGCGCCAACGAACTCCTCTCCAAGGAGTCCAGCGCCTATTCATGGCTGCGCCATACGATCGAGGCGCTCTCGGAAGGCGATAACCCGGAAGAGTTCCTCGAGCATACCAAGCTCGAGCTTTTCCAGGACCAGGTCTTCTGCTTCACCCCGAAGGGCAAGCTGATCGCCCTGCCGCGGGGCGCGACGCCGATCGACTTCGCCTATGCCGTCCACACCAATATCGGCGACACCACGGTCGGCGCCAAGATCAACGGCCGCATCATGCCGCTGGTCACCCGGCTGAACAACGGCGACGAGGTCGAGATCATCCGTTCCGGCGTGCAGGTTCCGCCCGCCGCCTGGGAGGAGATCGTCGTGACCGGCAAGGCGCGCGCCGCCATCCGCCGGGCCACGCGCATGGCCATCCGCAAGCAATATGCCGGCCTCGGCTACCGGATACTCGAGCGCACCTTCGACCGCGCCGGCAAGATCTTCTCCCGCGAGGGCCTGAAGCCCGCGCTCCATCGCCTCGGCCAGAAGGACGTGGAGGACGCGATCGCCGCCGTCGGTCGCGGCGAGCTGTCGTCGCTCGACGTCATGCGTGCGGTCTATCCCGACTACAAGGACGAGCGCGTGACCGTGAAGCCGTCGACCGACGAGGGCTGGTTCAACGTGCGCAGCGTCTCCGGCATGATGTTCCGCGTCCCGAGCCGCTCGGCGGGCGATGCCGGGAGCGAAGGACACGAACGTTCTCCGGTTCCCATCCGCGGCCTCTCCAGCAGCATGCAGGTGAAGTTCGCGCCGAACGGGGCCGTGCCGGGCGACCGCATCGTCGGCATCATGGAAGAGGGGGGACGGATCACCATCTATCCGATCCAGGCGCCCGCGCTGCAGCACTTCGACGACCAGCCGGAACGCTGGATCGACGTGCGCTGGGACCTCGACGACGACAACAAGTCCCGGTTCACGGCGCGGATACTGATGAACGCCCTGAACGAGCCGGGCACGCTTGCAACGGTCGCCCAGACCATCGCCGGTCTCGACATCAACATCCGCAACCTCGACATGGGCCGCGTCGCCGCAGACTTCTCCGAAATCGTCATCGATGTCGAAGTCTGGGATCTCCGCCAGCTCAACCAGCTGCTCACCCAGCTGAAGGACCTCGACTGCATCTCGACGGTCAAGCGCCTCTACGACTGAGCCTTCTCCTGCTTCGTCGGCATGCCGGCAGAGCAGGGCAGGCGCAATCTCTCCGCATTGGTGGACGGACGCGTATGTCCCCATATTGGCGCGGGAGGTTATCGGTTTAGAGAGAAGAAGATGTTTGGACCCGTCAAGAGAGTGGCCCGCGCATTGCGGGGCCGGAGCGTCGAAGAGCGCGAACTCGCATACCTGAACGATTCCGTCGATCGCGTTGACCTGGAATACCGCCAGCGGCAGATCGATCGCGGCCTGTTCCGCAAGGGTTTCTAGAGCGCTTCCCGGCGCCGGTTTCAGGTGGCATCCCGTCGCCGCCGCGCGGCTGATGCGACGACGCGCTTGACGTGGCGTTCCTCAATGCTCAATTCATGGGCCTGAAGCATCCGCATACGCCGGGACCCCTCCCGGAAGGAGGGGCAGTGATCATAGGCATGGGCAGCGACCTGATCGACATCCGTCGCATCGAGAAGTCTCTGGAAAGGTTCGGGGAGCGCTTCACCCAGCGCTGCTTTACCGAAGTCGAGCAGGCGAAGTCGGACCGCCGGCGCAATCGCGCCGCCTCCTACGCGAAGCGCTTCGCCGCCAAGGAAGCCTGTTCGAAGGCGCTGGGCACCGGTCTTGCGCAGGGCGTGTTCTGGAAGGACATGGGCGTCGTCAACCTGCCGAGCGGAAAGCCGACCATGGCGCTCACGGGCGGGGCGGCCGCCGTTCTGGCCGAGCTGATGCCGCCCGGCCACCAGGCCGTGATCCATCTCACCATCACCGACGAATACCCTTACGCGCAGGCCTTTGTCGTCATCGAAGCCCGCCCGGCGACCGATTGAACCATTGCCGCCGCCCGGCGAAGGGGCTAGAGAGTGCCACACACCCGCAAGAAGTGACCGAAGAGAAAGACCGCCAGTGTCCGACAGAGCCGACAAGAAGCAGCAAAGCGCCCTCTGGGAAAACATCAAGGTGATCATCCAGGCGCTGCTGCTGGCGATGGTGATCCGCACCGTCTTCTTTCAGCCGTTCACCATTCCGTCCGGTTCGATGATGCCGACGCTTCTTGTCGGCGACTACATCTTCGTCAACAAGTTCGCCTACGGCTATTCGAAATACTCGCTGCCCTTCTCGCCGGATATTTTCGACGGCCGGATCTTCGCCAGCGAGCCGGAGCGCGGCGACGTCGTCGTCTTCCGCCTGCCGACCGACACGGACGTGGACTACATCAAGCGGGTCGTCGGTCTGCCGGGTGACCGCATCCAGGTCCTGAACGGCGTGCTCCACATCAATGGCGAGCCGGTCAATCGCCAGGCGAACGGCGGCTTCACCTCCGACTACCGCCTCGATCCCGGCTCCGACGTCCCGGTCTTCCGCGAGACGCTGGACAACGGCGTCTCCTACGACACGCTGGACCAGGTGCCGAACTCGCGCGGCGACGACACCCGCGAATTCATCGTCCCCGAGGGCCACTATTTCTTCATGGGCGACAACCGCGACAATTCGCTGGACAGCCGTTTCGACGTCGGCTTCGTGCCCGCCGAGAACCTGATCGGCCGTGCCTCGATCATCTTCTTCTCCGTCGGCAACGACACGTCCTTCCGCGAATTCTGGAAGTGGCCGGCCAACATGCGCTGGGACCGCCTCTTCAAGGGTGTCGAGTGAATGAAGGCGAAGGCGCTTTCGGCTGACGACAGGTCGAAGCTCGAGGAACTGATCGGCCATCAATTCTCCGACAAGCAGCGGCTCGACCGCGCGCTGACGCATGCGAGCACCGGCTCGGCCAAGGCGTCGAACTACGAGCGGCTCGAGTTCCTGGGCGACCGGGTGCTCGGCCTCTGCGTCGCGGAAATGCTCTTCCAGACCTTTCCGGCGGCGACCGAGGGAGAGCTGTCGGTCCGTCTCAACCAGCTCGTCAGCGCCGAAAGCTGCGCGCAGGTGGCCGACGAACTCCACCTCCACCGGTTCATCCGCACCGGCGCCGACGTTAAGAAGCTGACCGGCACCCGGATGTTGAATGTCCGTGCCGATGTGGTCGAAAGCCTGATTGCCGCGCTCTATCTCGACGGCGGGCTGGATGCCGCCCGCCAGTTCATCCTGCGCAACTGGAAGGAACGCGCGGCGCGGGCCGACGGCGCCCGGCGGGATGCCAAGACCGAACTGCAGGAATGGGCGCATGCGAAATTCGCCGTGACGCCTTCCTACCATGTCGAAGACCGCAGCGGACCGGACCACGATCCTCGCTTCACGGTGAGGGTGGAGGTCAGGGGAGTGGCGCCCGAAACGGGCATCGACCGCTCCAAGCGCGCCGCCGAGCAGGTGGCCGCCACGAAAATGCTTGAACGCGAAGGCGTATGGCAGAAGAATTCTGCCGAAGGTTGATTGGGATTATGACAGACAACGAGAACATCACCGCTTCCGAAACCGAGGCAGCCGGAACCCGCTCAGGTTTCGTGGCGCTCATCGGCCCGACGAATGCGGGCAAGTCGACCCTGCTGAACCGTCTGGTCGGCGCCAAGGTGTCGATCGTCAGCCACAAGGTCCAGACGACGCGGGCGATCGTTCGCGGCATCGCGATCCACGATAACGCGCAGATCGTCTTCATGGATACGCCCGGCATCTTCAAGCCACGGCGCCGGCTGGACCGTGCGATGGTGACGTCGGCCTGGGGCGGCGCCAGGGATGCCGATGTCATCATGCTGCTGATCGACAGCGAGCGCGGCCTGCGCGGTGACGCGGAGGCCATCCTGGAGGGGCTGAAGGAGGTCAAGCAGCCGAAGATCCTGGTGCTGAACAAGATCGACCGGGTGAAGGCGGAGGATCTTCTCAAGCTTGCGGCCACTGCGAACGAAGCGGTCGAGTTCGAGCGCACCTTCATGATTTCCGCGACCACCGGCTCGGGCTGCGAGGACCTGATGGACTTCCTCGCCGAACGCCTGCCGGAAGGACCGTGGTACTACCCCGAGGACCAGATATCGGACCTGCCGATGCGCCAGCTCGCCGCGGAGATTACCCGCGAGAAGCTCTTCCTGCGCCTTCACCAGGAACTTCCCTATGCCTCCCACGTGGAGACGGAGAAGTGGGAAGAGCGCAAGGATGGCTCCGTCCGCATCGAACAGGTCATCTACGTGGAGCGCGAGAGCCAGAAGAAGATCGCTCTCGGCAAGGGCGGCGAGGCCATCAAGGCGATCTCGACGGCCGCCCGCAAGGAGCTGTCCGAGATCCTCGAACAGCCCGTCCACCTCTTCCTCTTCGTCAAGGTCCGCGAAAACTGGGGCGATGATCCCGCCCGCTTCCGCGAAATGGGTCTCGAATTCCCGAAGGGTTGAGGCCGGCTATTTCTGCCGGTCCATCAGCGCCTTCACCTCGAGGTAGCGCCGGCGGTTCTCCGGCTCCTGCTCGTTCTCCGAGTAGCATGTGTCGGAGATGCAGAAGCGGGTGAGGGCAAGGGGAGGCGTCGCGCTGCCGAACTCGCAGACGATCTCGTTGGTGAAATCGCTCTGCTGGGGATTTTCGCGGGTGGAATAGGTCAGCCTTGCGCCGGGCGGATCGAGCTCGGGAAAGGACTGGACCACCCCGGTCTTGATCGCGGGAACGAGAAGGAAGTTCTGGGCCACGGAAACGCAGGCCTTTTCCAGGTCCGGAGACTGGGCGAGGGCCAGGGTCGGGGAGGCGGCGATCAGGAAGGCGAACGGAACATACTTCATGGAAGCTCCTGGGGTCGGAATTCGCCGGGGCAATTCCGCAGCCCCGCAATTTGTTCCCGCCAAGGCCCATAATGTGGCGAGAAATGTGATTCAGCAGCAGGCACTTATCGGCTAGAATTGAAGCCGTCGGTAAAGCGGTCCAGATATCGATGCAGTGGCAGGACGAGGCGATCATAATCGGGGTGAAGCGCCACGGCGAGACAAGCGTCATCGCCGAGGTGATGACGCGCTCGCGCGGCCGGCATCTCGGCCTTGTCCGCTCCGGCCGATCGCGGAGCATGCAGCCCGTCCTCCAGCCCGGAAATTGCGTCGAAGCGGTCTGGCGCGCGAGGCTCGACGAACATCTCGGCGAATTCAAGCTGGAGCCGCTGCGCCTGCGGGCCGCCCGGCTGATGGAGCGGGCGACGTCGGTCTATGCCGTGCAGGCCATGGGCGCCCTCCTGCGGCTGCTTCCGGAGCGTGACCCCCATCCGCACCTCTACGAGGCGCTCGACGTCATCCTGGAGACGATGGACGACCCCGCCGACGCCGGCGAACTGTTCATCCGCTTCGAACTGGCGATCCTCAACGACCTCGGCTACGGCCTCGACCTGACGGAATGCGCCGCCACCGGCTCGCTGGAGGACCTGCAATACGTTTCGCCGAAGTCCGGCCGGGCGGTCTGTGGCGCGGCGGGCGCTCCCTATGCGGACCGTCTTCTGGCGCTGCCGGGCTTTCTGCGCGACGGCGCGACGAACGCGGCCGATGCCGCCAGCATGGCCCAGGCCTTCCGGCTCACCGGCTTCTTCCTCCATCGACACATCTACGAGCCGCGCGGGATCGTCGAGAACGCCGCACGCGACGGCTTCGTCCAGGCGGCCCTCAAGGCGCTGGCGCTCGACGAGGAAAAGCGGGCCGGCTGATCAGGCGGGCTGCGCCTCGGGCAGGGGGCGCGTCACCGCCTTCTCGCGGATCGGCCAGTGAACGATCGCGGCAAACAGGCCGAGCACCACGCCGAACCACCAGACCGGATCGTAGGAACCGAAGCGGTCGTAGAGATAGCCGCCCATCCAGACGCCGAGGAACGACCCGACCTGGTGGGAGAGGAACACGATGCCGCCGAGCATGCCGAGATGGCGGGTGCCGAACATGATCGCGACCAGCGCGTTCGTCGGCGGCACGGTGGAGAGCCACAAAAGCCCCATGACGATCGAGAACACGATGACGGAGAACGGCGACTGCGGAAGCAGGAGGAAGGCCGTCACCGCGATCGACCGGCCGATATAGATATAGGCGAGGAAATGCGGCTTCGAGTAATGCTGGCCGATCACCCCGGCCGCCAGCGAGCCGATGATGTTGAAGAAGCCGATCAGCGCCATGGCGATCACCGCATAGCTGGCCGCAATGCCGATATCGCCGAGATAGGCCGGGAAATGGGCCGTGATGAACGCCACCTGGAAGCCGCAGACGAAGAAGCCGCTGACGAGAAGAAGGTAGCTCTGGTGGCCGAACGCTTCGCGCAGCGCCTCGCCGGTAGTCTGCTTGAACTCCGTCTGCGACTGCGTGCCGGAGGAGGCGTTGTCGCGCAACGGATAGGCCAGGAGCGGCACGAGCAGCATCAGCCCGGCCATGATCACGAGGCTGTCCGACCATCCGTAAGTGGAGATCAGGCCCTGGCTCAGCGGGGCGAACAGGAACATGCCCGCCGATCCCGCGGCCGTTCCGATGCCGAATGCAAAGGACCGCTGCTGCGGCGTCACGTTGCGCGCGAATGCGGACAGGATGACGCCGAACGAGCCGGCCGCGACGGCAAGTCCCACAAGCACGCCGCCGCCGATATAGAGCCCTACGATCGATGTCCCAGTCGCCATGAGGACGAGGCCGACCGCGTAGAGGACGCCGGAGAGCGCGAGCATGCGGCCCGTGCCGTACCTGTCGGCGAGCGCCCCGAAGATCGGCTGGCCAAGGCCCCAGCTCAGGTTCTGGACGGCCATGGCGAGGCCGAAGGTCGAGCGGTCCCAGCCGGTATCGGCAAGCATGGGAAGCTGGAAGAAGCCCATGGCTGAGCGCGGCCCGAAGGTCAGGACGGCAATCAGCGAACCGGCGACGATGATCAGCCAGGGCATCGGGTTGTGTTGGGCGGGCTGCGTCATCGGATCGCTCCAGCTTGAGTCACGTCAGGCACCATATCGCCGCGGCGGATGGCGACAAAGTCAGTTTTCCTCAGTCATTCATCATCGAAATTGATGGATGTCAGAGTTCGCCGGGCGGGTCGATCTTCACAGCGCGGCGCCCCGACCGCGCTTCCCGGTAGATGGTGAAGAGGCCCGCGGCGACGACGATGATAGAGCCGGCGACCATGTTGAAGCCCAGCGTCTCGCCGTAGATGAAGACGCCGATCATCGTGACCAGAACCAGCTGCAGGTAGGACATCGACTGGACGATCACCGCGTCGATGTAGTCGAAGGCGCGGATCAGCAGGTAATGCCCGGCCACGCCCAGGACGCAGAGGAGAAGCATCAGCCAGCCGTCGTTGCCTTCGAAGCTCGTCCAGTAGAACGGCCCGATGAGCGAGATCGCCACCGCCCCGGCGACGCCGGTATAGAAGAAGCTGGTATTGGCGGTGTCGGTGCGGCTCGCAAGCCGGGTGGTGATGGAATAGAGGCTGTAGATGACGGCGCCGGCGATCGGCAGCAGCAGGCCGACGTCGAATCCGCCCGCTTCCGGCTTGAGGATGAGGAGCACGCCGAGAAAGCCGACGCCGATCGCAGTCCAGCGGCGCCAGCCGACGCGCTCGCCCAGAAGCGGCATGGACAGGAGCGCCACCATCAGCGGGGCCGACTGGAAGATCGCCTGGCTCTGCGCAAGGCCGACGACGGCAAAGGCGGTTATGGCGACGACGATCTGGGCGGCGAGCAGCACGCCGCGAAAGACCTGCAGCCAGGGTCGCGACGTGGTCGCCGTGCCCCTTATCCCCCCGCGGGAGCGGCTCGCGAAGGCCAGGGCGAAGGCCGCGAAGGCCCAGTAGCGCATCATGGCGATGAAGACGGCCGGATAATTGTCGGCAAGATGCTTGGAAACACCGTCCTGGATGGAGAAGATCGTCACCGCCATCAGCGCGAAGACGAGACCGGTCGCCCGAGATGTCATGTAGAATGCAGTCCCTGAAGAGCCGCCGGGCTATCCCCCGTAACGGCCATGAACGGAGGAGGCAGGTTGTCTGACAACTCCGCGATCGAGGATACCGATCACCCGATCTCTGGCAAGGGCAGATTCAGCGTCTTTTTATCTGCCAGGGCATTTCCTTGCGCGATATCACCCGGACTTCTTCGCCGAGGCGGATGCGGCCGGTCTGGCGCGGCACGGCATTCCAGCCGAAGAGCGGGCCGGGGACGCGGCGGTCCGCCGACATGCGGATGCGCCCCATGGCTGCCATCGGGCTTGCGACCTCGCGCGAGCCGGTCTGCTGGTCCTGTGTCGTCATGATGCAGCGGGCGCAGGGCTTGACCAGATCGAAGGTGATGCCCGCGATCTCGACCGCGTCCCAGCCGTCCTCCGCCCAGGCTTCGTCGGTCTCGACCACGATGTTCGGGCGGAAGCGCTCCATGCCGATCTCGCCCTCGCCATGCGCGCGCATGTCGGCATTGATCGCCGCAAGCGAGGCAGTCGTGGTGATCAGCACCTGGTATCCGTCCGCGAAGGTCACCGGCGTGTCCTCGCCCGCCCAGTCGGTGCTGGCCGTGCGGATGGATTGGTTGTCGAAGAAGACGAGCCGCACGTCCCGCCCCAGCCAGCCGGAAAGCGTCCTGTTCGCCTCCTCGCCGGCAACCGCCGCCGAAACCGGGGATTTCCACACGACGACGTCCATGCGCCGGGCCGGGTCGGGCCTGTCGACCGTGATGCTTCCAGCGCCGTCCATCCCGATCTCGACCGAGGATGCCTGCGGCGTGACGCGGAGGCGGGCAAGCGCCGGCAGTTCGCGCTGGGTGATGAACATGCCGTCTGGACCCGTCACCATCATCACGCGGTCGCCTGGAATGCCGGCCGGACCGATTTCGGCCTCCGTCAAGGCGATCCCGCGGCCGCTCTTCAGGGGGTATACGTTGAGTTCTCTGACCTTCATGGAAAACCTTCAGATTTCGTCGAGGAAGAGTTCCAGCACATGGGCGAGGCGTTCGTGCCGCTCCTCGGCGAGACGGCGTCCGGTCTGCGTCCGGAACCCGTCGGCAAGCCGGAGCAGCTTAGCCTCGAAATGGTCGATGGCAAACCGCCTGTCGTCGAGCGGCCTGTCCTTCGCCAGCGGATCGGCGGGATCGTAGAGGCCCGAGCCCATCCGGCCCGCGATGTAGAAGCAGCGGGCGGCGCCGATCATGCCGATTGCATCCAGCCGGTCGGCATCCTGCAGCACCCTGGCTTCGATCGTCTCCGGCTCGACCTTGGCGGAAAAGCTGTGCGCGGTGATGGCGTGGGCAACGGCGGCGATGTCGGCCGCCACCCATCCCAGCG
>JAEZHO010000168.1 GCA_023416545.1 Pseudomonadota bacterium | reverse complement strand
GCGCTTCCGCCGTTTCTCAGGCTGGCGGAGAGGCTTCGATGTTCATGTCCAATGATGAACACGGCTCATGCTTGGGTGAGAGAATACCAATTTTTCCCGATCAACGGCTCAGGCATACAGCAGGCCCGGCTCTCGACGACCGGGAGCATTGAACTGCTGACCGATGGAACCGATGAGGTTCGATCTCGGAACGAGGGCCAGATCGCGATGAGCCAGGACTTCACCTTCACCATTCAGAGCATCCCCTTCGATGAGGATTACTGCCCGTCGGAGAATACAAGGATTACGACCAACTTCGCCAATCTGGCCCGAGGCGAGAACCGGAAGGACAATCTCCGCAATGCCCTGCGAATGATCGACAACCGGTTCAACGCGCTCGCGCACCGGAATAATCCAAAGGGCGATCATTATACCGTAGAACTCGAAATCGTTTCCGTCGGAATGGAGGTCGAAGCTGGGGCTCGGAGCGATCCGTTCCCTCTCATCGAAATCCTGAAGACGACGATCCGCGACCGGAAAACCGGCGAACGGATCGATGGCATCGTCGGAAACAACCTCTCCTCCTATGTGCGGGATTATGACTTCAGCATCGTTCTGCCTGAGCACAACAAGGGGCGGCCCGCCTTCGATACGCCAGAGGATTTCGGCGAACTGCACGGAAAGCTGTTCAAATGTTTCCTCAACTCGGAAGCCTACAAGGAGCAGTTCAGCAAGCCGCCGGTCATATGCCTGAGCGCCTCGTGCAGCAGGACATATCACCGCACGGAAAACCAGCACCCCGTGCTGGGGGTCGAGTACGTCCAGAACGAATTCTCGTCGACCGACCAGTACTTCGCAAAAATGGGACTGAAGGTGCGGTTCTTCATGCCGCCGAACAGCGTTGCGCCTCTTGCATTCTATTTTGCCGGCGATCTGCTCGCGGACTACACCGATCTCGAACTTATCAGCACCATCAGCACGATGGAGACGTTTCAGAAGATCTACCGCCCCGAGATCTACAACGCAAATTCTGCGGCAGCAGCCTGCTACCAGCCAAGCCTCAAGCATCAGGACTATTCAGTGACCCGGATCGTCTATGATCGCGAAGAGCGTAGCCGGCTGGCCTTCGAGCAGGCAAGATTTGCCGAAGAGAAATTCATCAAGCCATACAGGGCCGTTCTCGAGCAGTGGTCTGCAAACTACGCCCTCTGACGAACCGAAAACACAAGGTGCCTATCATGAAGACATTGTTGCCCACGTCGACCGCCGGCAGCTTGCCGAAACCCTCCTGGCTCGCGCCGCCCGAGAGGCTCTGGTCACCCTGGAAGCTGCGGGACGAAGAACTGATCGAGGGCAAGCGTGATGCCTTGCGCCTGGCGCTGGACGATCAGCGACAGGCAGGTATCGATATCGTCAGCGATGGCGAGCAGACCCGCCAGCATTTTGTCACGACATTCATAGAACACCTCGCCGGCGTCGATTTTGAAAAACGTCAGACCGTCAGAATTCGCAATCGGTACGATGCGAGTGTTCCAACGGTCGTTGGCGCAGTGTCGCGGCAGAAACCGGTTTTTGTCGAAGACGCCAAATTTCTACGCCAGCAGACGACGCAGCCGATCAAGTGGGCCCTGCCGGGTCCTATGACCATGATCGATACGCTCTATGACGCGCACTACGGGAGCCGGGAAAAGCTCGCCTGGGAATTCGCAGCAATTCTCAATGAGGAGGCCCGGGAACTGGAAGCCGCCGGCGTCGACATCATCCAATTCGATGAACCGGCCTTCAATGTCTTCTTTGACGATGTCAATGATTGGGGTGTTGCAACCCTGGAAAGGGCGATCGAAGGCCTGAAGTGCGAAACCGCCGTGCATATCTGCTACGGATACGGCATCAAGGCAAATACCGACTGGAAGAAGACCCTTGGGTCGGAATGGCGGCAATACGAGGAGTCCTTCCCGAAGCTGCAGCAGTCCGGTATCGACCTGATCTCGCTGGAATGCCACAACTCGCATGTCCCCATCGATCTGATCGAACTCCTTCGCGGGAAGAAGGTGATGGTGGGCGCCATCGACGTGGCAAGCGATACAATCGAGACGCCGGAAGAAGTTGCCGAAACGCTTCGCAAAGCCCTTCAGTTCGTCGATGCCGACAAGCTCTATCCCTGCACCAACTGCGGTATGGCCCCCCTGTCTCGCCAGGTCGCCAGAGGCAAGCTTGCTGCTCTGGGAGCAGGTGCCGAAATTGTCCGTCGAGAGCTTTCGGCCTAGGCGCGGCCCGCGGCGGGAGGCCGACGTGAATATAGCGAACGACCGATTTGAAGCCGTGGACAAAGCCACGTTTCGCAACGGCATGTCGCGTCTCGGGTCGGCGGTGAATGTCGTTACCACCATATGCGGTGGCCGGCGTTTCGGTTTCACGGCTTCGGCGGTGTGCAGCGTCAGCGACACACCGCCGACGCTTCTCGTCTGCATCAATCGTGGAAGCTCCTGTTTTCGTGCGTTCGAGAAAACCCGTCATTTCGGCGTCAACACGTTGATGCCGGGGCAGGAGGACATATCGGATGCTTTTGGCGGAAGGACGGACTTGCAGGACAGGTTCGAGCTTGGCGAATGGGGCTGCGGCACTACCGGCATCCCGATCCTCTCGAACGCATCGGTGAGCTTTGAATGCGAGGTCACCAATTCCATCGACGAGGCGACCCACCGCATCTTCTTCGGACGCGTCATTGACATGCGTGAGAACGAAAACCAGGCAGCGCTGCTTTATTGCATGCGTCGCTACCTCGGCCATCCGCGATGACGCCGTTCGTGGTCCCTGACGACATGGCCCTTGGCCAAGCGGTGGGGAGGCCTTTCCACGACTGGATCGGAGCGTTTTCGAGAAGCGGGGGCGGGCGAATGTGCAGAATTGATTGTAAGCATTTCTCCGAAAGACATCATACCGTAACGTACATCCGGAACACCATTGAGCGTGGAGTATTCGGATCATGCTTGCACGGAAGCTCTCGATTATTGCAGGTGTTTCTGCCCTGTGCTTGACGGGGCCGCAGGTTCTGGCGGCCGGCAAAAGTGAGCTGATACTGGCTATCGGCGGTGAGCCGGATACCGGATATGATCCGTTGTTCGGCTGGGGTCGCTACGGCCATCCCCTCTTTCAGTCGACGCTTCTCGTGCGCGACGCCGGTCTGGCGACGAAACCCGACCTTGCATCCGAGTGGACGCTCTCGGATGACAAACTAACCTGGACCATATCCATCCGTGACGACGTGAAATTTTCAGACGGTACCTCCCTGACTGCGAAGGATGTCGCATTCACGTTCGAGCGGGCAGCCAAGGCCGGAGGACCCCTCGATCTCACCGAGATGGCGTCGGTCGAGGCAGTTGACGACAAGACCGTGGTCATCAGGCTCAAGCGGCCATGGATCACCTTCGCGGATAATTTCTACTCGTTGGGCATCGTACCCGCCGGGAAATACAGCCCAGGATACGCACGTGACCCGCTCGGGTCCGGTCCATATAGACTCGTCTCCTGGACACAGGGCGAGCAACTGATCGTGGAGGCAAATCCGCACTATTACGGAAGGAAACCGCCCTTCACCCGTCTCACCTTCCTGTTTGCCGGCGAGGACACGAGCCTGGCCGCCGCCGGGGCCGGCGAGGTCGACATGGTCTCCGTCCCGGCGACACTCGCCGATGCCGTTCCCGAAGGCTTCAGGGCGGTGGTGGTCGATTCCGTCGACAATCGGGGGATTCATTTTCCCATGGTCCCGAAGGGCGCAAGGATGGACGCTGACGGAAATCCCGTCGGCAACGACGTGACGTCCGATCTTGCCGTCCGCAGGGCCATCAATCTCGGCCTCGACCGCCAAAAGATCGTCGATGTGGCGCTCCAGGGACACGGCACGCAGGCCTTCGGACCCGCGGACGGGTTGCCCTGGTCGAACCCCGAGGCTGCGGTGACGTTCGATCTTGCAGCAGCGAAGGCAATGCTCGACCAGGCCGGCTGGGTACCTGGTCCGGACGGCATTCGCGAAAAAGGCGGAACACGAGCGGCTTTTCCCATCAACTATTCCGCCTCCGATTCCACCCGGCAGGCGATTGCGATCGTCGTGTCCGAGTTGCTGCAGCCGCTCGGCATCGAAGGCAGGCCGAACGGCACGACGTGGGAGGTCATCGACCGCGTGATGCATACCGAACCCGTGGTCTTCGGATGGGGAAGCCATAGCCCGGTCGAATTGTACAGCCTCTACCAAAGCGGGCGGGCAGGCGTCGAATATTACAATCCGGGCTTCTTCTCCAATCCGGTCGTCGACAAGTACTTCGACGAAGCGCAGCGCGCCCCCAGCCTCGAAGCATCCTATCCCGACTGGCAGAAGGCGGAGTGGGACGGTGCCACCGGCTTCGGCCCCAAGGGGGAAGCCGGGTGGGCCTGGCTGGTCAATCTCGATCACATCTACTTCGTCAGCGAATGCCTCGACGTCGGAGACCCCCAGGTCGAACCGCATGGCCATGGATGGCCGATCACGGCCGGCATCCAGGATTGGACCTGGACCTGTAACTGAGGAACGGCAATGCTTTCCTGGAAGGCTTTCGCCATCACCCGGCTCGTCCGCCTTGTCCTTGTCCTGGCGGGCGTGGCGGCTGTTGCGTTCATCCTCGCGAAACTCTCGCCGGTCGATCCGATCAATGCCTATCTTGGACCCGATATCGCCCGCGTCGGACCCGAGCAGCGGGCGCTGATCGCGCAGAAATGGGGATTGGACCAGCCGGCAGGTATCCAGTTCCTCAAATGGCTGACGGCATTGCTGAGGGGCGACCTCGGCTGGAGCGTGACCTATAATGCGCCGGTTGCCGATATCATCTCCGAGCGTTTTCAGTCCTCCCTGATTCTCATGGGGCTCGCCTGGGCGTTCTCCGGGATCATCGGTTTCTCCCTCGGCATATGGGCCGGCGCCCACCCGGGAAGCTGGAGTGATCGCGTAATCCGCCTGTATTCCTACGTGCTGGCCGCCACGCCGACATTCTGGATCGCCATCCTGCTTCTGATCGTCTTCTCCGTTGGGCTTCGGTGGACGCCCGTTTGCTGTGCCACGCCGATCGGCGTGCTGCCGGAAAACGTCACGCTGCTGCAACGGCTGCATCATCTTCTGCTGCCGCTGCTGGCGCTCTCGATCCTCGGGATTGCGCAGATTGCGCTTCATACGCGCGTCAAGATGATCGAGATCATGCATTCCGACTTCGTACTCTATGCCCGTGCCCAAGGGGCCGGGCCGCTGGACATCATCCTGCGCCATGGCGTGAGGAATGCTGCCTTGCCGGCGATAACGGTTCTCTTCGCCTCTCTTGGCGAGCTTTTCGGAGGCTCGATACTGGCGGAAACCGTGTTTTCCTACCCCGGGCTCGGAAGCGCAACGATCGAAGCCGGGATTCGCGGTGACGTGCCCCTGCTTCTTGCCATCGCGATCATGACGACCCTTCTCGTCTCGGTCGGCAATACAATCGCCGATGTTCTCTACCGCGTGGCAGACCCGCGCATTTCAGCCCTGAACCGTGCGCGGCAGGAGATGCTCACATGACGATGGCAATTGAAAAACCCGCTGTTGCGGCCCCGTCGATCAACAATGCGGGCATGGTGGTGATCGGCGCGGGGATCGCGGCGCTTCTGCTTGCGGCGATCGTGCTGGCGGCCTGGCTTACGGGACCGGATGGGCTCACCAGCAACTTTTCCGCACGGCTCCAGCCGCCGTCCTGGCTGCACCCGTTCGGCACGGACATGCTCGGACGCGACATGCTCGTGAGAACGGTGAAGGGGCTGGCGCTGAGCTTCCAGGTCGGAATTGTCGCCGCTGGGATTTCGGTGGTGATTGCGACCTGCCTGGCAGTCGTCGCAGCAAGCGGTTACCGGCTGGCCGACGCAATCGTGTCCTTCCTCGTCGACATGACCATGGGATTGCCGCACCTGGTGCTCCTGATCCTGATTTCCTTCGCACTCGGGGGAGGGACGGGAGCCGTGATCGTTGCGGTCGCCATAACCCATTGGCCACGACTGACGCGCGTCCTGCGGGCCGAAATCCTGCAGCTTCAGAATGCCGAGTATGTGACCGTTTCCCGCAATTTCGGAAAGTCGCGCTGGTTCATCGCGCGGCATCATTTCCTGCCGCATCTCGTTCCCCAGATGATCGTCGGCTTCGTCCTGCTTTTCCCGCACGCCATCCTGCACGAGGCGGGTCTGACGTTCCTCGGCTTCGGAATAGAACCCAGCAAGCCTGCGATCGGCATCCTTCTGTCGGAATCGATGCGGTCGCTCACGGCGGGCAACTGGTGGCTCGGACTGTTTCCGGGACTGATGCTTCTCGTTGCTGTCCTCTGCTTCGATTTTGTCGGCAACGGGCTGAGGACGCTGACCGACCCGAGGGGAAGCCAGCAATGAGTCTTCTCGCAATAGAAGGGCTAAGCGTCTCGTTCCGCCGCTATCGGAGTCCGGTTCGCCAGGTCGGCGTCAAATGCGTGAGCGACATTTCGCTGGATGTGTATCCGGGCGAGGTTCTGGCCCTGTTCGGCGCATCCGGCGCGGGTAAAAGCCTGCTGGCCCACGCCGTCATGGGGCTCTTGCCGCAAAATGCCATTGTCGGTGGTGTCATGCGCTTTGAAGGGCGTCTCCTCGACCGCAAGGAGCAGGCGAGAATGGCCGGCAGCCGCATCGCTCTCATCCCCCAATCCGTCAGCCATCTCGATCCGCTCGCGACCGTCGGGCAGCAGCTGCGTTGGGCCGCCCGCCGCGCGCGCCGTCCGATGGCCTCGGCAGGGGACATGCAACGGACACTGGCCCGGTTCGATATTGAGCCCCGCGTGTCACAGGCCTTTCCGCACATGCTGTCGGGTGGCATGGCGCGACGTATCATGCTGGCGATGACGACGGTTTGCCAGGCCGATCTCATCATCGCCGATGAGCCCAGCAACGGACTGGATGCGGAAAACACGGCGATCGTCTTCCGCTGGCTGAAGTCATTTGCCGAGGCGGGGAAATCGGTGATCGTGATATCCCACGATCTTGCCGCGACCCTGCAGATCGCGGACCGGGTGATCATCCTGCGGGATGGATATGTCGCGGCCCACGAGCATGCGGACGCGTTTGACGGAGATGGCAAGAGGCTTCTGGCACCCTATGCCCGTTCGGTCTGGAAGGCATTGCCCCAGAACGGTTTTGCGGAAGTCGAGGCATGAAGCTTGCGGCATCATCGGTGGGTTTCAGCTTCAACGGACAGCCGCCCGTTCTGGAGGGCGTGGATATCGAGATTGACGGCGGCGAGATCGTCGGGCTGACGGGAAAATCAGGTCGGGGAAAATCCACGCTCGGAAAGATACTGGCCCGTCATCTTTGCCCCACAGCGGGAAAAGTTCTGATCGACGGTGCTCCCTACGGCGAGCAGGGGTTCAATCCCGTGCAACTCGTGCATCAGACGGCGGTCTTTGCGGTAAACCCGCGTTGGAAGGTGGGAAGGATCGTCTCGGAGGCATGCACCCCGGACGAAGGCATGTGCCGGACCCTGGGAATCCGCGGGGAATGGCTGGACCATTATCCGCATGAACTGTCAGGCGGAGAATTGCAGCGCGTCGCGCTCCTTCGATCACTTACGCCGAAGACCCGTTTTCTTATCGCCGACGAAGTCACCTCAATGCTCGATCCGATCGCCCAGCGCGAGGTTTGGCGTGCGCTCATCCGGATTTGCGCCGAGCGAAACATCGGCATCCTCGCCATCAGTCATGATCTGGCTCTTCTGGAAAAGGTGGCGTCCAGGACAGTATGGCTGTAGCTGAGAGAGTGGCCGGCGGGGTCCGTATCTACCAGGGTACGGTCGACGATCGGCTGGTCTGGACAATGAAATCTCTGATCCCAAGTATTGATTCAGTGCGGGAAGCGGAAGGCAGTTCAGTGCACCGGATCACGATCACCATTGATGATGACCTCATGGCCGAACTGGATCGGATGATTGAGGTGAAGGGATATCAGAACCGCTCAGAGGCGATCCGCGATCTCGCACGCGCGGGACTTCAGCAGGCCTCGCTTGAGGAGGGAGAGTTGGACTGGTGCGTCGGCGTCCTGAGTTACACCTACGATCACACCGCCCGCGACCTCGCCAAGAGGCTCACGAATGCCCATCACGATCACCACGACATGTCGGTCGCAAGCATCCATGTACACCTTGATCATCAACGGTGCCTGGAGGTCAGTATCCTGAAGGGGAAGACAGATGATGTGCGGCATTTTGCCGATCACATGAAAGCGGAACGGCGCGTGACGCACGGCACCCTGACCGTACTGCCCCTCAAGGGAACTCCGTCCCTCGACGTCAAGTAATG
>JAEZHO010000145.1 GCA_023416545.1 Pseudomonadota bacterium | reverse complement strand
TGTAGATCGGCGAAAGCCAGAGGACCGTAACGCCGAGGGACTGCAGGTAGTCGAGGCGGCTGATGATGCCGGGAAGGTCGCCGATCCCGTCTCCGTTGCTGTCGCAGAAACTGCGCGGATAGATCTGGTAGACAGTTGCGGCATGCCACCATTTTCGCTCGGGGATCGGTATGTTTTGCGGCCTGGCGGCAAGCTCGGTCATGCGCGGCTCCGATATCGGTATCACGATCGCCAACGCAAGATGAACGGAGCGGTTCCCGTCGTTTGAACGCAGGGCCGATCAAGAAACGTTTCCCGCCCGGGGTAGCAATCTTCGAGAATGCGGCGCGCCACACTTACCGCAGCAGACCCTGGCCGCCGTCGACGTAGATCGGCACGCCCGTCACATGCCGGGCCCTGTGCGATGCGAGGAAGAGGATCACATCGGCGACGTCCATGGCGGCGCCGGGCGCGCCCTCCGTCAACGGTATGTCGCCTTCCGGCCACTCGACGGGAACGGCCGTCTCGCCGGCATCGCGGATGCTGGTGTTGTCGTCGATCTCCGTGGAGATCTTCCCCGGGCAGACCGCGTTGATCCGGATCTTGTGCTTTCCGAGTTCCAGTGCGAGCTGCTTCGTCATGGCCACCTGCGCCGCCTTGGTGGCGGAATAGGCCGTGGCCCCCGGCGAACTGAACGTTCGATTGCCGTTGATGGAGGAAACGATGATGATCGATCCGCCGCCATGGGCCTTCATGACCGGCACGGTGGTGTGAAGCGTCAGATATGTGCCGCGTAGGTTCACCGCGATCGTCTGGTCCCATTCCTCGGGCTTCAGTGTGTCGATGGGCGCCCATACCCCGTTGATGCCGGCATTGGCGACGACGATGTCCACCCGGCCGAATGCCTCGATCATGCGGGAGACCGCCTCGTTCATCTGCGCCTCGTCGGCGACATCCGCCTCCAGCACGATCGCCTCCCCACCGCTCGCGGTGATTTCAGCGGCCGCCACTTCCAGATCCCGGCGCGTATGTCCGAGCAGGGCGACCTTTGCTCCATGGGCGGCAAGCGTCACCGCCGATGCCCGGCCGATGCCTGATCCGGCGCCGGTTACCAGTGCCACACGCGATTGCAGTTCCATGTCGCCTATCCCTTCGTGTCTTGGGCCGCCAACAAGTCGGTGATGCCGGCTCCCGGCCCATCTGCCGTCACTCTTCGAGGAGCCGAAGCCCGATGCGATATTTCTCGCCATCGCCTCCGGTGCGCTCCGTAACCGCCAGGTTGTCGCGGAGATCCGCCAGCTTGACGGCCTTCGCCAATGGATTTGCGCCGGCTCTCATGACCAGTTCTTCGTACGATTCCCCGCCTCGCCTGGTCAGGGCGTCAACGGCGGCAAGGACCGCGGGCGCAAAGCCTTCGCTTCGCAATCGGTCGATCGTCCATTCGGGTGCGTTTTCAGCAACGTCATGCAACCAGGCCACGGTCACCGCATCCTCGCCGGACACGGAAGCGGCAACCCGGCACACATGATCGATCATCGGCTCCCCGGTCCGCTTCACCTGGCCGGCATGAGCCTCCTTCGCGATCTCCCGGGCACGTGACGCACCGGCGGTCATTCGCGGTCCTCAAGGAACTGTTCCGTATCCTGGACGGGCGGGAGCCAGTTCTCGCGGCGCTTGATCCAAAGCTCGTAGGTCGGTTCAAGGTCGGTGGGCGCCATGTCGAGAGAGCCGACGCGAATTTCCACCTCTCCCTCTCCCGGGCTGAACATCCGGGAGCCGCAAGCCCGGCAGAAGCCCCGGCCGTTGAAGAGGCCGATATCTCCGGAGCTTTCGAAAGCATGCGCGGGCCAGATTGCGAAGGTGACAAAGCTGGAACCGCTCTCCTTCCGGCAGTCGGTGCAGTGACAGAGACCGACCCGGAGCGGCGGCCCCTTCACAGTGTAGGCGACTTCGCCGCAAAGGCAGCGTCCGGACCGGATTATCATTCAGCCCTCCCTTGATTACTCCGCCCGATCGGGGGCATCTGTAGTTCGAAGCGTGGTGGCCATTGAACGGAGCGAGAGGCGGTTCGTTCCGCAAGGCGGATGGAACGGGCGAGGCATCTTGGCGACGGGCATGTGGCATTCTAAATGGCTAGGCCAGCACGACCCTTTACGGACGTCGACTGGACTGAACCGACGAAAGGCTCCGGGACAATGACCTCAATCCTCTGCGTGGCGCTCAATCCGTCGCTCGACATCGCCAACGAGGCAGCGAGAGTGGTCCCGACCAAGAAGATCAGGACGCGCAACCAGAGCCAGAGCATCGGCGGCGGGGGCGTGAACGTTGCACGGGTTCTTGCCGAAATGGGGGATACTTGCGACCTCCTGGTCATGGAGGGCGGCGCGAGCGGCAAGATATTCCTGGAGGCGGCGAGAAGCCTCCAGGTGAAGTTCCATACCATCGAGATCGCCGGCATGACCCGGATCGCATTCATGGTGAAGGACCTGAAGACCGGGGACGAATTCCGCTTCGTTCCAGAAGGCCCGATCGTTTCCCCCGCGGAATCCGAACAGGTCTATCGTTTCCTGGATGGTGGGCGCTGGGACTACGTAGTGTTGAGTGGAGGCATCCCCCGCGGGATGCCCCAGGATTCATATGCATCGATGGTGCGTCAACTGGCGGGCAGGAATACCAGGATCATCCTGGATGCGTCCGGCCCCGCGCTTGCGGCAGCGCTGGATGCCGGCGGGCTTTATCTGATCAAGCCCAGCCTCGACGAGCTTGAGGATATTGTCGGACGCAGCCTGGGCGCCGAGGAGGCCGTCCTCGCATGCCAGGATCTTGTCGCGCGAGGCTCGGTCCAGCATGTCGCCTTGTCCCTGGCGCGCGAGGGCGCCGTGCTGGTCAATGCGGACGGTTATCTCAAGCTCCCCTCCTTCCAGGTGAGGGTTGGCTCGACGGTCGGCGCGGGCGACAGTTTCGTCGGCGGTATGCTGTGGGCGCTGATCCATGACTACCCTGTCCGGGAGGCATTCCGGTTCGGCATCGCCGCCGGTGCCGCAACCGTGATGCGGGAAGGCAGCGAGCTGTGCCGCCGGGAGGATGTGCTGGCGCTCTATCGATACGGGGCCGACGCCCTGGATTCTGCGGGAATGATCAGGAGGATGGAAGACGAGCAGCCGGATCCGAATTTCACATGAACCTCGGTCCGTCGATTGCGTTGTGCAGGCGTTCAACAGCAATCAGGAGCCGACCTTGGATATCATTCGCATTCTGCTCGCCTTCCTTCTGCCGCCGCTCGGGGTTTTCCTCCAGGTCGGTCTCGGCCTGCATTTCTGGCTAAACATCCTTCTGACACTGTTCGGATGGCTCCCCGGCATCGTTCATGCTCTCTGGGTCATTCTCCGCAGGTAGTTATCCGCGGGGCAAGTCCTCACCCATTTTTGAACGATTGCCGTCCTGCCGGCGTCGCGGCCCCGGCATCCTGTGTTACTCTTCGCCGAAACGCAGGATCGGAGCCGCCATGCTTGCCACGCTTGCGATGCTTTTATCGCTCTCCGGCGCGGTCGCCGGGCCGTCTGTTGCCCAAGGTGCCGGCGGGGAGGTCGATGTCGAACTGTTGCTGGCGGTAGATGTCTCCCGCTCCATGGATTTCGAGGAGGTCCGCATACAGCGCGAAGGCTATGTCGCGGCGATCCGGCATCCGGATTTCATCAACGCCGTTCGCGACGGACTGCTCGGGCGGATTGCAATCAGCTACTTCGAATGGGCCGGCGTCGTCGATCCCGCCTCGCGCATCGACTGGACGGTGATCGAAACGCCGGAGGACGCCCGTGCATTCGCCGACCTTCTCCAGGAACGTCCGATCATAACCAGCAGGCGGACGTCGATTTCCGCAGCGATCGAGGAAGGTACGGCCACGCTTCTCTCCAACCAGTATGCGGGAATGCGCCGTGTCATCGATGTCTCGGGTGACGGGGCAAACAATGTCGGGCTGCCGGTAGCCCTCGTCCGGGACAGGGCGGTCGAGGCAGGCGTCGTCATAAACGGGCTTGCGATCATGCTGCGTCCCTCCACCGCCGTCCCCCTCGATGAATACTATGCGGACTGCGTCATTGGCGGGCCCGGTTCCTTCGTCCTGCCGGTGCATAGGATCGAGGATTTCACGGCTGCCATCCGACGCAAGCTGGTCCTGGAAATCAGCAACCGTGCTCCACAGCCGGCGCCTGTTCGGATCAACGATCAACAGACGGATTGCCTGATCGGCGAACGTCAGTGGCAGAACCTCTTCGACCGCTAGCAAGCGCACATCTACACGAATTCAAAAGTAGCCCGGGAGCGCTTGATCTCGAGCGGCCCAGTTCTAGCTATGTTGCCGCGATCCGTCGGCACGCGGGTCCGCCACGTCGGCGTGGATTAACCCGCTGCGGATACCGCGGCGAGGAGCCTGGGGGAGCAGCGAATTTGGCAGCAAGGGTGCAAGGAGAGGCGGGGCAGGATCGACGCCTGACGCAGCGGTTCCTGGTCGGGATCGGCCGCGGCGGTGCCGGGGCGCTCATCTTCGGCATTCCGATGCTCATGACGATGGAGCTCTGGGCTCTCGGCTTCACCATCGAGCGATACCGCCTGCTGCTGCTTCTCCTGATCAATATACCGCTGCTCATCGTCCTTTCGCACCGCATCGGCTTCGAGAAAACCTCCACGTGGCGGGAGGCTTCCCGCGATGCAATGATCGCCTACGCAATCGGCATCGTGATGAGCGCCCTCGTCCTGCTTGTCTTCGGAAGTATCAAGCTTGAAATGCCGGTGAACGAAATACTGGGCAAGATCGCCATCCAGGCGGTGCCTGCCAGTATCGGCGCCCTTCTCGGGCGGTCCCAGTTCGGCGGGGAGCAGGACGGGGATGCCGACGAGCAGGCCGACGGGCAGGAGGACAACGAGGAACACGAGTTCAGCACGAGCTACGCGCGCGAACTGTTCATGATGGCCATCGGTGCGCTGTTTCTCAGCCTCAACGTGGCGCCGACCGAGGAAGTCATCCTGATCGCCTTCAAGATGACCCCGTGGCACGCGCTTGCCATGATCGTTGCATCCGTCCTGATCATGCACGGTTTCGTCTATGCCGTAGCCTTCCGCGGTACGCATGAACTGACGGAGGATACGCCACGCTCCCATGCATTCATCCGCTTCACGCTACCGGGATACATGGTGGCGCTCGGCATCAGCTTCTATGTTCTGTGGACATTCGGACGGCTGGACGACACCGCCGGCATGCAAGCCCTGATGTCTGCAATCGTCCTCAGCTTCCCGGGCGCGGTCGGTGCCGCCGCCGCAAGGCTCATCCTATAGGGTCTCGATGACGAAAAGCGTCAGGAACCGTCACCTCGAAACAAGCAAAGCCCACTGGGTCGAATGGGCGACGGGCTTGGTTTCCCTGCTTCTCGTGCTCGGCATGATCGTGTGGATCGCCGTCGAGGCGATGACGCAGGAGGATGTCCCGCCGAGTTTTGACGTGGCGGTGACGGGGGGTGCCCCCGTCGAAGGCGGCTTCCGCCTCGAGTTCGATATCCTCAATCAGGGCACGACGACCGCAGCGGGGGTCCTGGTGCGCGCGGAGGTCGTTCAGGCGCAGCAGGTCATCGATACGGCGGAGGTCACGCTTGATTACGTTCCCGCTCGCTCGAAGGCGAGCGGTGGCCTCTTCCTCCTGCAGGATCCGTCACGGCAAGAACTGCGGTTGCGTGCCGTTGGCTATGCCGATCCGTGACCGCTTAGTAGGGCAGGCCCACATAGTTTTCAGCCAATGCCGTCGACGCGGCAGTCGAATGAACCAGATAGTCCAGTTCGGCTTCCTGGACGCGTTGCTCGAAGCCTCCCGTGCCGGGAAAGCGGTGTAGCAACGTCGTCATCGACCAGGAGAAGCGTTCGGCCTTCCAGACCCGCTTCAGCGCCCGGAGCGAATAGGCATCGATGCCCGACGGCGCGCCGTCGAGGTAGTATTCCCGCAGGCCGTCGAAGAGGTAGTGGACGTCGCTCGCCGCGAGGTTGAGGCCCTTCGCGCCCGTGGGAGGGACGATATGGGCGGCATCCCCCACGAGGAACAATCGGCCGAAGCGCATCGGCTCGGCAACGAATGAGCGCAGAGGGGCGATGGACTTCTCGAAGGACGGGCCCGTGACCATCGCCTCCGCATGCACGGCGGGCAGGCGCGCGCGCAGTTCGTCGAAGAAGCGTTCGTCGCTCCAGTCCTCCGGCCGTTCGTCGAGCGAGCACTGGATGTAATACCGGCTGCGGGTCGGGGAGCGCATGGAGCACAGCGCGAAGCCTCGGGGGTGGTTCGCATAGATCAGTTCTTCGCTGACAGGCGGGACGTCCGCGAGGATGCCCAGCCAGCCGAAGGGATAGACCTTCTCAAACGTCTGAAGGGCCGATTGCGGCACAGATTTCCGGCTGATCCCGTGAAAGCCGTCGCATCCGGCGATGAAATCGCAGTCCAGCCGGTGGCTGACCCCATCCTTTTCATAGGCCACGTAAGGGCGCTCGCCGTCGAAGTCGAAGGGTGTGACATTCGTGGCCTCATAGACCGAAACGGCGCCGCTCGCATCCCGCTTGTCCATCAGGTCGTGGGTGACTTCGGTCTGGCCGTAGACCATCACGCGCTTGCCGGTCAGGGCGTGCAGGTCGATCCGGTGATCCCGTCCATCGAATGCGAGGGAAATCCCGTCATGAGGAAGGCCTTCGCGATGCATGCGGGCACCGGCGCCCGCCTGGTCCAGAAGGGCGACCATGCCCTCTTCCAGAACGCCGGCGCGGACCCGACCGAGCACATAGTCCCTGCTTACCCGCTCGAGGATGACATTGTCGATGCCGGCGTCGGTGAGCAGCTGACCGAGCAAAAGGCCGGACGGACCTGATCCGATAATGGCTACCTGTGTGCGCACGATGTCCTCCGTCATCCAAGGGCTGGAAGCTAGCGTCCCGGGCACTCCCGAGAAATGGACATTTCCGCCAACCTATGGGACAAAACGAACATTGCCGGAGGCGCCGACTTGAAGAGCATGTTCGTTCCCACCTACGAGCTTTACGGCGAGAAGCGCCATTCAGGTTCCGATTTCTGGGTTCATTGCGAGACGATCGCCGCGAGGAGCAGTGCGCACCATTGGGAGATCAGGCCGCACAGGCATGAGAGCTTCTTTCAGTTCCTGTACATTCGGACCGGATCCGGGGATGCGGACATAGCCGGCGAGCGGATAATGCTCACGCCTCCATGCGTGGTGCTCATGCCACCGGGCGTCAGCCACGGATATCGCTTTTCAAGGGACATAGAAGGCTTCGTCGTGACGGTCGTCGCCGACCGGCTGCCGATCACCTCGCGCCCGCCGCAGGACCGCGGAGGCTTGCCGTCCGGACCCCTCGTTACGCTCATCGAAGACGGGGAGAGCTTCTATCTGGATGCGACGGTTCGCAAGATTGCGGAGGAATTCGATACGAACCGCGGCGAGCGACGCAGTCTCATGGAAGCGCTGCTCACCACCGCCATCCTGTTGAGCGGAAGTCCGACCCGGCCCGAAAGAGACGTGCGGGACGCGAAGCAGGCGCGGGTCGAGGCGCTCGCGAACCTCATTGCCACGCATTTTCGCGAGCAGTTGACGGCGGAGGACTATGCCCGTCATCTCAACCTGTCGGTGACGCATCTCAATCGCGTGGTTCGCGAGGTCACGGGACAGACCGTCCATGACCTCGTCATGACCCGCGTGGTGGATGAGGCGAGCCGGGCGCTCGTCTTCACGCCGACCAGCGTCAAGCAGATCGCCGGCAGTCTCGGCTTTTCCGATCCGGGATATTTTTCGCGATGGTTTCGAAAGCGTACCGGCCG
>JAEZHO010000075.1 GCA_023416545.1 Pseudomonadota bacterium | reverse complement strand
CGTTCCTCGAACTCCGCCGAGCGGCTCCTGTTCTCGACGCCGGCGGAATGGCGGATGAAGAGATTGTAGTCCATGGCGATGATCGGCCGGCTCTTCGGGCCCTCGGGAATGAGCGGCAGGCCGAAGGCGAGGACGCCTTGCCGTTCCGTCGGCATGAGAGGCCCCTTGGTGACGGTACTCGCGTCATAGACGAAGCCGTGGCCGCGCTCGGCCGCAAACAGGCTGTCGGGGGCGGAGAGATAGGGCGCGCGGAAGCCCGTCATGCCGGCAACGAACTCCTTCCAGCCTTCCGGTTCCTCTGCCGCCGCGCCGTTGTCGGACCAGGCGTCGGCGAGGATGCGGCGGAAGCTCTTCATCTCGGCCTCCCAGTCGGAGACCGACCAGTCGGCGCCGTCGAAATGGCCGCAGGTATGGCTGGCGATCTCGTGGCCTTCGGCATGCGCCTCCCAGACATGGGCGAGACGCCGGCGTGCCTCCGCGCGGGTCTGGGCGAAACCGATGTTCGAGCGTCCGGCCTTGTGGTGGGGCCCCTTGTAGCGGGTGGCGTCCTCGCGGGCGATCACCAGCGAACAGGAGAGGAAGTAGGTGAAGCGGACGTCGGAAGTGCGGGCGAAATCGCGGCTGCGCTGCCAGAGTGCGTTGTCGCCGCCGCCATCGAAGGAGACGAGCAGGAGCTGGCGGGGCCGGTTTGCCTCGCCGGCGTTCGAAAGGGTGGAAAGGCCGAGGAAAAGGACGAGGCAGGCGAAAAATCGATAAAGCATGGAGACCGCACTGGAAGGAAGGAATGCCCTTGTGTGGCGCGAATGCGGCGAAGCTTGGGAGAGGCTGGCAGGTTGTCGCTTTTGAGGTTAATTCGACGAAAGCGATTCATATCAACGGGGACGCCTCATGCTCCTGCTCGTCATCAGCCTCATCCTGTTCCTCGGCATCCACCTGACACGGGTGATCGCGCCGGGCTTCCGCGCCTCGGTCATCGCCGCCCGGGGCGAGCGTGCCTGGACACTCGGCTATACTGTCGCCAGCATCGCGACCCTCGTCCTGGTGATCTACGCCTTCGGCGAGGCGCGGCAGGAAACCGGCGTCCTCTACACGCCGCCGGTCTGGATGGCGCATCTAGCCTCCCTCCTCATGCTCGTCGCGATGATCTGTCTCGTGGCGAGCCTTCTGCCGCCCGGCCATATCGCTGCGAAGACCAAGCACCCGATGGTGCTGTCGGTGAAGATCTGGGCTTTCGCGCACCTGCTCGCCAATGGCGAGACCGCCTCGGTCATCCTGTTTTCGGCCTTTCTCGCCTGGGGCGTGGTGCTGAGGATCGCGCTGAAGCGGCGGGAACGGCGCGGCGAACTGGTGCGCCGGCCGTTCGTATCGGCGCGCTACGACGCGCTCGCGGTGGGGATCGGCGCGGTGGTCTACCTGCTCTTCATCTGGCGGTTGCATGTCTGGCTGATCGGCGTCCAGCCGCTGCCGATCTGAGAATCGCCGCCACACCCCTTACATCAAGCGGAAAATGCGCTAGAAGGCGCCTTTCCGCATGATGGACGAAGATGGGCCCTGCGGGGCCGGAGACTTTGATGGCGCACGACAACGACAGCTTTATCCGCGAGGTGAACGAGGAACTGCGATCCGACCAGTTCAGGATCGCCTGGGGCCGCTACGGCAGGATCGCCATCGGCGTGGCCGTCGTCATCGTGCTGGCGACCGCCGGCTATCGCGGCTACGAATACTGGCAGCACCACAATGCCTCGGAATCGGGCGACCGCTTCCTCGCTGCGCTGAACCTCGCCTCGGAAGGCAAGCATGACGAGGCGCTGGCGGCCTTCCAGTCGCTGGAGCAGGACGGCACCGGCGAATATCCCGTGCTGGCGCAGATGCGCGCGGCGGCCGTGCTTGCCGAGAAGGGCGATACGGCCGGCGCCGTCAAGGCGTTCCAGGACGTCGCCGCCCGCGGCTCCGCGCCGGACGCGCTGCGCGACGTCGCACGGCTGCGCGCCGCCTGGCTGATGATCGACACCGGCACCTATGAAGAGGTTTCCGCCCAGGCGGAAGTGCTGACCGGCGGCACCCACGCGCTTCGCAATTCCGCCCGCGAGGCGCTCGGACTGGCCGCCTACAAGGCGGACGACATGGTTCGCGCCAAGGAGTGGTTCCAGGCGATCGCCAACGATGCGACGGCGCCGCGCAACATCGCCAACCGGGCCCAGATCATGCTCGACAACATCGCCGCATCCGGCAAGGCGCCCTAAGTTCCCGCACGAGGGAAGGGCTGAAGGAAAATACGCATGAGCTTCACCGTCGCGATCGTCGGACGCCCGAATGTCGGCAAGTCCACGCTGTTCAACCGGCTGGTGGGCAAGAAACTCGCCCTGGTGGACGATACGCCCGGCGTGACGCGCGACCGCCGTCCGGGCGACGCCAAGCTCATCGACCTCAGGTTCACCATCATCGACACGGCGGGGCTCGAGGAGACCGGGCCCGACACGCTGGAGGGCCGGATGCGGGCCCAGACCGAAATGGCGATCGCCGAGGCGGACCTGACGCTCTTCGTGGTCGACGCCAAGATGGGCCTGACGCCGCTCGACAAGACGTTCGGGGAACTGCTGCGGCGCAGCGGCAAGCCGGTCGTGCTGGTCGCCAACAAGTCGGAGGCGCGCGGTTCGGACGGCGGCTTCTACGACGCCTTCACGCTCGGGCTCGGCGAGCCGGTGCCGATCTCGGCCGAACACGGCCAGGGGATGATCGACCTGCGCGACGCGATCGTCGAGGCGATCGGCGAGGAGCGGGCCTTCGGCGACGAGGACGACGAGGCGGTGACCAATGTCACCGTCGCGGCCTCCGACGTCGAGGGCGACGAGGACGAGGATGCGGGACCTGCCTATGACGAGACGAAGCCGCTCCGGGTGGCGATCGTCGGTCGTCCCAACGCCGGCAAGTCGACGCAGATCAACCGCTTCCTGGGCGAGGACCGGCTCCTGACCGGGCCGGAAGCCGGGATCACCCGCGACAGCATTTCGGTCGAGTGGGACTGGCGCGGCCGCACCATCAAGATGTTCGACACGGCCGGCATGCGGCGCAAGGCGCGCGTGCAGGAAAAGCTCGAAAAGCTCTCCGTCGCCGACGCGCTGCGGGCGATCCGGTTCGCCGAGACGGTGGTCATCGTCTTCGACGCGACCATTCCATTCGAGAAGCAGGACCTGCAGATCGTCGATCTCGTGCTGCGCGAAGGGCGCGCCGCCGTGCTCGCCTTCAACAAGTGGGACCTCGTCGAGGACACGCAGGCCGTGCTGGCGGACCTTCGCGAGAAGACCGAGCGGCTCCTGCCGCAGGCGCGCGGCATTCGCGCCGTGCCGATCTCCGGCCAGACGGGCTACGGCCTCGACAAGCTGATGCAGAATATCATCGACACCGACCGGATCTGGAATACGCGCATCTCGACGGCGAAGCTCAATCGCTGGCTTGAGGGCGTCCAGGTGCAGCATCCGCCGCCGGCGGTTTCCGGCCGTCGCCTCAAGCTCAAGTACATGACGCAGGTGAAGGCGCGCCCGCCGGCCTTCATGATCTCCTGCACGCGGCCCGACGCCGTGCCGGAACATTACCTGCGCTACCTGACGAACGGCCTGCGCGCCGATTTCCAGATGCCGGGCGTGCCGATCCGAATCCATCTCAAGGCGTCGGAGAACCCGTTCGAATCCAGAAAGAAGCGCCGCTAGCGGGACATCCGTTCAGGCGCCCGAGGGGCCGATGCGGGCAGAGCGGCGAGCAAGCGCCGCCCGCCTGACATTGTCCAGGAACTGGCGGGTGGCGGCCTCCCAGGTGAAGGTCCGGGCCAGCGCGCGGGCGTCTTCCCGCGGGCATTCCAGCGCCGCGAGACAGGCTTCGCGGAGATCCTCGCGGAGAACGCCCGCCCTGCTTCCCTCCTCTATGATGTCGACCGGACCGGTCACCGGATAGGCGGCGACGGGAACGCCCGACGCCAGCGCCTCCAGGATGGTGTTGCCGAAGGTATCGGTCCTCGACGGGAAGACGAAGACGTCGGCCTGCGCATAGGCTTCGGCAAGCTCGGTGCCGGTCAGCATGCCGGTGAAGAGCACGTCCGGATAGAGCCGCTGCAGCTCGGCGCGCGCCGGCCCGTCTCCGACGACCACTTTCGAGCCGGGCAGGTCGAGGCAGAGGAAGGCCGGCAGGTTCTTTTCCGGCGAGACCCGGCCGACGGTGAGGAAGACCGGCCGCGACAGGCCGAAGGGCCTGTTCGACATCGGCCGCGGATGGAACATGTCCTGGTCGATCCCGCGGCTCCAGCGCCGCAGGTTGCGGATGCCGAGACGGGCAAGCTCCCGCTCCAGGCTCGCGGTCGCGACCATGCAGACGCTGCCGGCATTGTGGAACCAGCGCACGAAGGCCTGGACGCAACGGATCGGAACGGGAAAGCGCGCCGCAACATATTCCGGAAACCGCGTGTGGTAGCTCGTCGAGAAGGAGATGCCGTTCTTCAGGCACCAGCGCCGTGCCAGGAGGCCGAGCGGCCCTTCCGTGGCGATATGGACCGCATGGGGCGCCGAGGCCTCGATCTCGCGGGCGACCTGGCGGTAGGTCGCGACCGACAGGCGGATCTCCGGATAGGTGGGGCAGGGGATGTTGCGGAAGGTCTGCGGCGTGACCATGGTGACCTGAAGGCCCATGCGCCCCAGATGCAGCCGGGTATTCTGGAGCGAGCGGACGACGCCGTTCACCTGCGGATGCCAGGCATCGGTGACGATCGTGATCCTGTCCATGTCGGCCCCCATGGCGACGAGATGGCGACGGGACGGTGCGGGTGGCGGCGACCTATGCCGACTCAGCCGCAGCGGGGCGTCATGGACTGAATGGTTGCCGCGGGATTGTAACAGGGGGATGTCAGGGGCGAAGGGCGGGGAAGGAAGGATTGCCGGGAAGGCCGCGCGCGGCGATCTTCCCGGCCGATGGCGGGATCAGCAGTTGGCGGGCTTTTCGGCGTTCTGGGTACCGGCGGTGGTTGCCGTACCCGTGCCGGCCTCGTTGTCCGGCGCGCAGTTCGTCGTACCGGCGGCGTTGTCGCTGCCGCTGCCGACACCGGCTCCGCTGCCGCTGCCCGACCCGGTGTCGGTGCTTTTGCCGGCATCGGAGGTGGAGCCGGAGCCGGTGCCTGAGCTGGAACCGCTCTGGCCGCCGGCGCTGCCGGAACTGTCACCGCTGCCGCTGGTCTGGGCCATGGCGCCGGTGGCGAGGCCGATGGAAAGGACCGCGACGGTCAAGAGCTTGCTGTTCATGAGATTTCCTCCGTTGGGGTCGGCGGATGCCGATTTTCGCGGAGATAGAACCCGGGCGGCGGCAATATGTTTCCGCGCGCCCGGAGGGTATCAGCCCGGCAGGAGCGCGGGGCTGATCAAAGCGCCGTGATGGCCGATGACGACGGAGGCGACTGCCGCGCCGTATGCGGCGGCCTCTTCCGGCGAGGCGCCGCGCACGAGGCCGGACAGGAAGCCGCCGTTGAAGCTGTCGCCGGCGCTCGTGGTGTCGACGACCTGCGGCGCCGTGACGGCTGGCACGTGGGTGGCGGGGCCGCCGAAGCTCAGCGTCGCGCCGTGTCCGCCGTTCTTGACGACGACGCCCTCGACGCCGAGGCCGTGATAGCGGGCGATGGTATCCTCCACCGAGGCGTCGCCGAAGTGGGCGGTCTCGTCGTCGAAGCTCGGCAGCACGAGATTGGCGGCGCGGGCGCCGTCGCTGATCGTCCTCAGCATGGTCTCGCGGTCGGACCAGAGCCGCGGGCGGATGTTGGGATCGAAGGCGATGCGCTTGCCCGCGGCCCTGGCGCGGCGAAGCTCCGCGAGCAGCGTGTCGTTGGCCTCAGGTGTCAGGATGCCAAGCGTGATCCCGGAGAAGTAGACGATGTCGGCGGCCTCGATGCAGCGGCGCAGGTGGTCGGCGTCATCGGCAAGCCGGCGGGCGGCTGCGGTATCGCGCCAGTAGCTGAAGGTGCGTTCGCCGTTCCGGAGCGTGATCAGGTAGAGGCCGGGGGTGCGGCCGGGGATGCGGCGGATCGCTTCGGTACCGATCCCGGCGCTCTTCATGAAGAAGAGCATTTCCGACGACATCGGATCGTCGCCGAGGGCCGTGAAGTAATCGACGTTCCATTCGGCGGGCAGGCATGCGCGGGCATACCAGGCGGCGTTGAAGGTGTCGCCCGCAAAGCCGCGGCGCAGCAGGCCTTCGCCCGCCTGCGACAGTTCGACCATGCATTCCCCGATCGATAACAGACGTCCCGCCACGCGCGTTCTCTCCCCTCAGTTGTGAGGTCCCCGCAATATTCCGAACTTCCGGCCAAGGCAAGCTGGCGGGCCCGCACTCAGGTACGCGTTGCGGCGAGGGGTTTGTCTTTTTGCACCATGGCTCTAGGTTGCGTTCGCGGATCAGGATCAGGAGGTTGACGATGGCAAGAGGCGCAAACCGGGTAAACGATGCCGACTGGTGGCGCGGCGCCGTGATCTACCAGGTCTATCCGCGCTCTTTCCAGGATACCAACGGCGACGGGATCGGCGACCTTGCGGGCATTACCGAGCGCCTTGCCTACATAGCCTCGCTCGGCGTCGACGCGATCTGGCTGTCGCCCTTCTTCACCTCGCCGATGGCCGACATGGGCTACGACGTCTCCAACTACTGCGACGTCGACCCGATGTTCGGCACGCTCGAAGACTTCGACAGGATGATGACGGAGGCGCACCGGCTGGGGCTGAAGGTGATCATCGACCAGGTGATCAGCCACACGTCCGACAAGCACCCGTGGTTCATCGA
>JAEZHO010000032.1 GCA_023416545.1 Pseudomonadota bacterium | reverse complement strand
CTATGCCAATCTCGAAAGCGTCGAGGACGTGTTCACGATCGGCCTCAACCGGGCCGTCACGGTCCTCGCCGAGAAGCAGGCCAAGGGACCGGGCGGGCGCGGCCGCGGAACACCGGCCGCCCTGAAGACGTTGGGGGATCATCCCGATGGCGGCGCGATTACCGTTCGTGACGGCCGCTACGGACCCTATGTCAACTGGGGCAAGGTCAATGCGACGCTGCCCAAGGGCAAGGATCCGCAGGCGGTAACGATGGAAGAGGCGCTTGCGCTGATCGTCGAGAAGGGCGGCAAGGCGGGTTCGGGCAAGGCGAAGGCAACAAAGCCGAAGGCGGCCGCAAAACCGAAGGCTGCGGCAAAGCCGAAGGCTGCGGCAAAGCCCAAGGCCGCCACCAAGACTGCGACGAAGGCGAAGAAGACCGGAACGTGACCAGACAAGATCGGGAAAGATCCGCGCCAGGACGCCGCAAGGAAAATGCGCCCTCCTCCGGAGGTACGGCCATCATCCACGGCGCGGTGCCGCCGCGCGAGGTCCTGCTCGAGTTCATCGCCGACAATCCCGATCGCGCATCCAAGCGCGAGATCGCCAAGGCCTTCGGCCTGAAGGGCGAGGCGCGGGTGGAACTGAAGGACCTCCTGAGGACGCTCGAGGACGAGGGGCTCCTGAAGAAGAGCCGCAAGTCCTTGTCGCGGCCGGGCGCGCTCCCCCCCGTCACGGTCATCGACATCACCACCCGCGACAAGGATGGCGAACTCATCGGCCGGCCTGCGGAATGGCCCGAAGACCAGGACGTCGCGCCGGCGGTGCTGATCCGTCAGCCTTCCGAGCGCAAGGGCAAGGGCAAGACGCCGGCGGCCGGGCTCAACGACAGGGTTCTCGCCAAGATCTTCCCCAACAAGGATCGCAGCGGCTCCGCCTATACGGCGCGCATCATCAAGATCATCGACCGCCGTCGCGGCGCGTCGCTCGGCGTCATCCGCACTATGGAGAACGAGACGCGGCTGATGCCGATCGATCGGCGAGGTGAGGAGATGCTGATCGAACGGGACGGCATGGGCGATGCCAAGGACGGCGACCTCGTCGAGGTGGAAGTCGCACGCAGCGGCCGGTTCGGCCTGCCCCGCGCCCGCGTCCTGTCGGTGGTCGGCTCGGTCGGGTCCGAGAAGGCGATCTCGATGATCGCCATCTACGCCCACGGCATTCCCCATATCTTTCCCCAGGCGGTCCTGGACGAAGCCGAGGCGGCACGTCCGGCGACGATGGCCAAGCGCGAGGACTGGCGCCATGTCCCGCTCATCACCATCGACCCGGCCGACGCCAAGGACCATGACGACGCTGTCTACGCGGAGCCGGACAACTCTCCGGACAACCCGGGCGGCGTCATCGTCACCGTCGCGATCGCCGATGTCTCCTGGTATGTCCGGACCGGCTCCCCGCTCGACCGCGAGGCCCTGAAGCGCGGCAACTCGGTCTATTTCCCGGACCGCGTCGTGCCAATGCTGCCCGAACGGATCTCCAACAATCTCTGCTCCCTCCGCGAAGGCGAGGACCGGCCGGCGATCGCCGTGCGCATGGTCTTTTCCAAAGAGGGCCGCAAGGCGGGCCACACCTTCCATCGCATCATGATGAAGAGTGCCGCCAAGCTTTCCTACCAGCAGGCGCAGGCCGCGATCAACGGCAAGCCGGACGACAAGACCGGGCCGCTTCTGGAGCCGATCCTCAAGCCTCTCTGGGAGGCCTATGCGACCCTCAAGCGCGGTCGCGAGCGGCGGCAGCCGCTCGAACTCGACATGCCGGAGCGGAAGATCATTCTCAAGCCCGACGGGACCGTGGACCGGGTCTTCATCCCCGAGCGGCTGGATGCCCACAAGCTCATCGAAGAGATGATGATCCAGGCGAATGTCGCCGCGGCTGAAACGCTGGAGAAGAAGCGCCAGCCGCTCGTCTACCGCGTCCACGACGCGCCGGCGCTCTCGAAGCAGGAGACGCTCAGGGAATTCCTCGCCACGATCGGCCTCTCCATGGCCCAGGGCGGACAGCTGCGGGCGAACTCCTTCAATGGGATCCTGGCGCGGGCGCTCGACACGCCCCACCAGATCATGGTCAACGAGATGGTCCTTCGCTCGCAGAGCCAGGCGATCTACAGCCCCGAGAACATCGGCCACTTCGGGCTGAACCTGATGAAATACGCGCACTTCACGTCGCCGATCCGGCGCTATGCCGACCTCATCGTGCATCGCGCGCTGGTCGGATCGCTCGGGCTGGGCGAAGGCGGCATCACGCCCGAGGAGGAAGGAAACCTCGACGACATTGCCGCCGAGATCTCGACCTTCGAGCGGCGGGCAATGGCGGCCGAGCGCGACACGATCAACCGGCTCATCGCCCATCACCTGAGCGAGCGCATCGGCGAGGAATTCGAGGGGCGCGTATCGGGCGTCACCAAGGCCGGCCTGTTCATCGCGCTGCCGGAATACGGGGCGGACGGTTTCGTGCCCATCTCCACCCTCGGCACGGACTATTTCATCTACGACGAGGCCCATCAGGCACTGACGGGCGAAAAATCCGGGCTTGGCTACCAGCTCGGGGATTCCGTCGAGGTTCGGCTGGCCGAAGCGATCCCGCTGGCCGGCGCGTTGCGCTTCGAAATGCTCAGCGAGGGCCGCAAAATGCCGACCGCGACACGATCTTTTCACAAATCCGGGCGAAGAGACCGAAGCCAGCGGCGGGTGAAGGCCGGTACCCGGCCCCCGCGCGGCCGATAGGAGTAAGCATATGCATGGACAGGGAGACCAGCCGGTCCGATTCGGAGGGGCGCGGGAGGAAGAGCGCGCCCTCATGCCGTCGATAGGACGCGGAATGAGGGGCACCTGCCCCGCCTGCGGCACCGGCCACCTGTTCCGGGCCTTCCTCAAGCCGGTGGACGAATGCTCGGCCTGCGGCGAGGAAATGCACCACCACAGGGCCGACGACCTGCCGGCCTACCTCGTCATCTTCGTCGTCGGGCATGTGCTGATGACGGGCTACATGCTGACGGACGCGGTTTACCCCTTGTCCGCCTGGGTGCATCTCGCAATCTGGATACCGCTCTCCGTCCTTGCCGCGCTCCTGACGATCCAGCCGATCAAGGGCGGCGTCATCGGGCTCCAGTGGGCCTACAGGATGCACGGGTTCGGCGGCGAGACAGAAGAGGACGCCGCCGATCACGGAGACCGACTTCCGTGAAGCCGGCCGCGGTCGCACCCGCACCGTTCGCCATGGACGAACCTTCGCTCAGGCACATGGAAAAGCTGCGCCCGAAGGATGCGAGCACCATAATCCTTCTCGATCGCAACCAGGGCGCGCCCCGCTTCCTGATGGGGCGAAGAGGCGGCGGCCATGCCTTCATGCCCGACGTCTACGTCTTTCCGGGCGGACGCCGGGACAGGCAGGACTACGCCCTTCCCTTCCGGCGTGACCTGCATCCGCTGGTTACCGAGCGGCTTCTCGCGCGAACGGCGACACGCACCGGACCGTCGACCGCGCGTGCCCTTGCACTGGCTGCCCTGCGCGAACTGCGCGAGGAGACCGGCCTTGCGAGTGGTGGCCCGCCGGACCTCGGCGCCCTACGCTACGTGGCGCGTGCCGTCACGCCGCCCGGCAACGTTCGCCGCTTCGACACCCGTTTCTTCCTCCTGCCGGCCGACGAGGCCGATATCGCCGCGGTACCGCTCGAGGATACCGACGAACTGCAGGATCTCCGCTGGGTGGCATTCTCCGACCTTGCCGACCTCAAGGTGCCGCAGATAACGCGCGCCGTTCTCGACGACGTCAAAATGCTGCTTGAGAGCGACCCCACCCTCCCCTATGGACTGCCGGTTCCCTACTACTTCATGCGCGGTGGACGGTTCGTCCGGACCGAACTCTAGAGGCACAGGATGTCCCATCCCAAGAACGACCTCAACCACGCCGTCGAGGAAATACACTGGCCATCGCTCCTCGCGGCGATCTCGGCGATCAGCGCGGTCGGTATAGCGATCGGCCTCGGCCTTCCGCTGCTGAGCATCATCCTGGAAAAGCGCGGCATATCCTCGACGATGATCGGGCTGAACTCGGCCATGGCAGGCGTGGCGGCAATGATCGCCGCGCCCATCACGACGCGGCTCGCCCATGATTTCGGGGTCGCCAGGACCATGCTCTGGGCCGTCCTCATCTCGTCCGTCAGCGGGCTGGGCTTCTATTATGCCACTGACTTCTGGATGTGGTTTCCGCTGCGCTTCGCCTTCCATGGCGCCACGACCACGCTGTTCATCCTCTCCGAGTTCTGGATCAACGCCACCGCCCCGCCACGTCGCAGGGGGCTTGTGCTCGGCATCTACGCGACCGTTCTGGCGGTCGGGTTCGCCATGGGGCCGCTGCTGTTCTCTGCCATCGGCAGCGAGGGCGTGGCGCCCTTCCTGATCGGCGCCGGCGCCATATTGATGGCAGCCGTGCCGATCTACATTGCACGCCACGAAAGCCCCGTTCTCGACGAAAAGCCGGAGCGCCACTTCCTCCGCTACATCTTCCTCGTGCCCACCGCGACCGCCGCCGTCTTCGTCTTCGGCGCAGTGGAGGCCGGAGGTCTTTCGCTGTTTCCGATCTATGCGGTGCGGATGGGCTTCGGCGAGGCGCAGGCAGCCCTGCTCCTCACCGTAATGGGCATCGGCAACATGATCTTCCAGATCCCGCTCGGCATGTATTCCGACCGGCTGCGGGACCGGCGACCGCTCCTGGCGCTGATGGCGCTGACGGGCCTCGTGGGCTCGCTGCTTCTGCCGCTTCTGATCGGGGACTGGCTGCTGACGGCCGTCGTCCTGCTGTTCTGGGGTGGCTGCGTGTCGGGCCTCTACACGGTCGGCCTTGCCCATCTCGGCTCGCGACTCACCGGCGCCGACCTCGCCGCGGCGAACGCCGCCTTCGTCTTCTGCTACGCCGTGGGCACCGTTGCGGGGCCGCAGGCGATCGGCGCGGCGATCGATATCGCCGGCAATAACGGTTTCGCATGGGCACTCGCCTCGTTCTTCGGGCTTTATGTCCTGCTCTCGATCGGCCGGTTCCTTTTTAAACCGAAACGGACTTGACTTTTCGGGCGCGATTTGTAGTTTCGCGCCAGATTTCGCCGTGGACACCATCCGGCCGTCCGCGGCTTCATTTTTCCTAAAGGCAGAACACCATGGCGAAAGCTACGACCATCAAGATCAAGCTGCTGTCGACGGCGGACACCGGTTTCTTCTACGTGACCAAGAAGAACAGCCGTACGATGACGGACAAGATGTCCAAGACCAAGTACGACCCGGTCGCCAAGAAGCACGTCGAATTCAAGGAAACCAAGATCAAGTAAGATCGCGGTATCCGCAAGGACGAAGGCGCGGGCCGCAGGGCGACGCGCCTTTTTTCATGCCTTCCCCTCAGGACAAATAAAAAAGCACCGCTTCTGAAAAGCGGTGCTTTTTTATTTGGGGGTCGACCGATTGCAAACCGGCACGAGGAACCGGGAGATGCAACCGATCGACCGACCCCACGACCCAGGAGATGCGGCGGACCTGAGCATCATGGGGTATCTGACATTACTGAAAATCGCGCAAACTCTTAAAGAAATCAACTAAATCTTGCCCTCCCTCCGCGCGAACTCGAATGTTGGTTAAAATATGACGTAATTCGCCGCGCAAAGAATGAATAGCGGCATCTTAACCTGACGCCGCTTCGGTCTGTTCTTGAGGACTGGAGATATTGGTCGGCAATGTCGGCGCCACATCGGCGGCGCAGCTGGCCCCGCAACGAGGGCGATGGGCTAGACTACCTAACTTCAGGCGGCCGCCGCGACGACCCTGTTCCGGCCGCCGTTCTTTGCTTCGTAGAGCGCCCTGTCGGCCTGCTTCATCAGCTGCTCCGGCGTCTCGGCTCCCGCCTCGTTGGAGGCGATCCCGAGCGAGGCGGTCACGCTGATCGACTGGCCGGTCGCGCGGATCAGGAAGGTCTGGTGGTCGATCAGCCCGCGCAGCCGCTCGGCGATGACGCCGGCTGCCGCGGCGTCGGTATCCGGCATCACCACGACGAACTCCTCCCCGCCATAGCGGCAGGCGAGATCCGCTCCGCGGACGGTCGAACGGATGCGTGCTGCGAACTGCCGGATAATGTCGTCGCCGGCATCGTGGCCGTAGGTATCGTTGATCGCCTTGAAGCGGTCGATGTCGGTGATGCAGACCGAGAGCGCCCTTCCCCGTGCGGCGGCGCGATTGAATAGCGTCTTCAGGTGGCTGTCGAGGTAACGGCGGTTGTGCAGCCCGGTCAGGCCGTCGGTAACCGCCAGTTCCATCGTCTGCTGGACGCTGACGCGCAGGCGGTCGTTGTAGCGCTTGCGCCGGATCTGGGTCAGACTGCGGGCGACGAGTTCGTTCGGGTCGACCGGCCGCATGATGTAGTCGTTGACGCCGAGGTCGAGCGCGCGGACGATGAGGTCCTCCTCGCCCTGCTCGGTGACGATGAGCAGCGGCAGGAAGCGGGTCCGCTCCAGCGACCGGAGCTGCGAACAGAGGCGCAAGGGATCATAGTCGTCGAAATTGGCATTAACGATGACGAGGTCGAAGCTGTTCTCGGCGGCCTCGAACAAGGCTGCCTGCGGGTCGGAGATCGCCACGACCTCGGCAATGGGCTTCAGCGCCTTGATGAGCCGCTCCTGGGAGTTGGCACGGCTATCGACCAGCAGGACCTGTCCCGGCTCGTCCCGGCCGTCCGTGCCCTTCAGCATGTCTTCTATACCGGCGCTCTGGGCCGTCTCGGCGCGGATGCGCAACTCGTCGCTCAGCGTCTTCAGCCGAACGAGGCTCTTCACGCGGGAGATGAGCTGCAGGTCATTGACCGGCTTCGTCAGGAAGTCGTCGGCGCCGGCCTTCAACCCGCGCACCCTGTCAGCCGGCTGGTCGAGCGCCGTCACCACGACGACCGGAATATGGGAAAAGCGCGGATCCGCCTTCAGGCGCTCGCAGACCTCGAAGCCGCTGAGGCCGGGCATCATGATGTCGAGGAGAATGAGGTCGACCTGGCTCTGCTCGCAGATTGCCAGCGCCTTGTAGCCGTCCTCGGCGGTCAGGACGTCGAAATATTCCGCCACCAGCCGGGCCTCGAGCAGCTTGAGGTTGGCGGGGACATCGTCAACGACCAGTATGCGTGCGGTCATGTCCTGCGCTCCGGCATCACGCGTCGCCCAGATAGGTCTTGATGGTCTCGATGAATTTCGGAACGGAGATCGGCTTCGAAACATAGGCTTCGCAGCCACCCTGGCGGATACGCTCCTCGTCGCCCTTCATCGCGAAGGCGGTCACGGCGATCACCGGGATGATATGGAGTTCGTCGTCTTCCTTGAGCCACTTAGTCACCTCGAGCCCGGAGACTTCCGGAAGCTGGATGTCCATCAGGATGAGGTCGGGGCGGTGCTTGCGGGCAAGCTCCATCGCCTCCATGCCATTGCGCGTCTGGATGGTTTCATAGCCGCAAGCCTCGATCAGATCGCGGAAGAGCTTCATGTTGAGCTCGTTGTCTTCGACAATCATGACCCGTTTGGGCATGTACCCCGTCCCCGATGCTGCCTTGCAAGCCTCATTTCAAGATATAAGGTCGCGCACGGCCGATTCCATCTCCGTCACATCGAGCGACGGTACGGCCATTTGGTTGAAAAAGAGGTAACCATCTCCGGGCAATGCGAGACGATCCCAAAAACGTGACGGCCGGGCGCGAGGCGGCGGACCAGACGGCGGTGGCCGTGCTGGGCTGGCTGGCGGACGAGCCGGACATGCTCGGTCGCTTCCTCGCCCTTTCCGGGCTGGAAGCCGGGCAGTTGCGCCAGGCCGTCAACGATCCGGACTTCCTGGCGGGCATGCTCGATTTCGTGATGGCCCACGAGCCGACGCTGCTGGCCTTCTGCGAGGCAAGCGGAACGAAGCCGGAGGACGTCGCCTCCGCCTGGCGTCACCTTTCCAAGCCCGGCCTCGATTCCGGGGAATACTGAGCCCCTCTTCCATGTGGACGCGCAAAGAGCGGCGTTGAGATTTGCCGTGGCAGGGCATAGATTGCGGATGTTCAACTTCCGTTCCGCCCCATGATGCCCTCGCCCGAGACGAAACCCGGCTTCTGTCGTGACTGCCTCGCCGAGCAGAAGGCGGAACTGCGCCGCTGCCGCAGCTGCGGCAGTCCCCGGCTCCTCTATCATCGCGAACTCCACGACCTCTCCTTCGCCCATATCGACTGCGACGCCTTCTATGCGGCCGTCGAGAAACGCGACAATCCGGAGCTTGTCGACAAGCCGGTCATCATCGGCGGCGGCAAGCGCGGCGTCGTCTCCACGGCCTGCTACATCGCCCGCATCAATGGCGTGCGCTCGGCGATGCCGATGTTCAAGGCGCTGGAGGCCTGTCCGGACGCGGTCGTCATCCCCCCGAACATGGAGAAATACGTGCGGGTCGGCCGCGAGATACGGCAGATGATGCTGGAACTGACGCCGCTCGTTCAACCGCTTTCGATCGACGAGGCGTTTCTCGACCTTTCCGGCACGCAGCGCCTGCATCACGACCCGCCGGCGCGCATCCTCGCGAAGCTTGCGAACCGGATCTCGTCCGAGATCGGCATCAGCATCTCGATCGGGCTTTCCTACTGCAAGTTCCTGGCCAAGGTCGGATCCGACCTCCAGAAACCGCGCGGCTTTTCCGTGGTCGGCCGCGAAGAGGCCCTCTCCTTCCTCGCGCCGCGTCCGGTGACGACGATATGGGGCGTCGGCAAGGCCTTCAACGCGACGCTGGAGGCCGACGGGATCCGGACGATCGGGCAATTGCAGGGGATGGAGGAAGCCGACCTGATGCGGCGCTACGGCTCCATGGGCCAGCGCCTCTACCGGCTTGCCCGCGGTATCGACGACCGCAGCGTCCATCCAAACGACCCGGCGAAGAGCGTTTCGGCCGAGGTGACATTCTTCGACGACATTTCCCGGCGCGAGGACCTCGTGCCGATCCTTCGCCGCCTGTCGGAGAAGGTTTCCTTGCGCCTGAAGAAGAACGCGATCGCGGGCCAGACGGTGGTCCTCAAGCTCAAGACATCGGATTTCAAGAGCCGCACGCGAAACCGGCGGCTGGAGGACCCGACCCAGCTCGCCGACCGTAT
>JAEZHO010000012.1 GCA_023416545.1 Pseudomonadota bacterium | reverse complement strand
CCGCATGCGGAAACCCAGGCGCTTTCCATGGCCGGCGGGAAGGCGAGGGGGGCGACCCTCTACGTCACGCTCGAGCCCTGCTCCCATCACGGCAAGACCCCGCCCTGCGCCGACGCCATTACCGCGGCCGGGATTGCCCGCGTCGTCGTCTCGCTCACCGATCCCGATCCGCGCGTTTCCGGCCGCGGCCTCGCCATCCTGCGCGATGCCGGCATCGCGGTCGAAAGCGGCGTGCTGGAGGAAGAGGGGCGCCGCGTGCTCGGCGCCTATCTGATGCGCCAGACGCGGGGCCGCCCGCAGGTGACGCTCAAGCTCGCGGTATCGGCCGACGGCATGATCGGTCGCAGGGACCATGCCCCGGGCGAGGGCCAGGTCGCCATCACCGGTCCGGTCGCCCGCGCCCAGGTGCACGTGCTGCGCGCCGAGATGGACGCCATCCTCGTCGGCATCGGCACGGCTCTCGCCGACGACCCCGAACTCACCTGCCGCGCCCCGGGGCTCGAAGCCCGCTCGCCGCTCCGCATCGTGCTCGACCGCCGCCTCGACCTGCCGCCGGCATCGAAGCTGGTGCGCTCCGCCCGCGAAATGCCGGTGATCGCGGCCTCGATCGGCGACGCATCCGAAACGCCCGAACCACCCGGCTCCGGACGGGCAGTCCGCCGCCAGACGCTGGCCGATGCGGGCGTCGAGATCCTCGAAACCGGCTCGCTCGCGACGCTCCTCTCCTCGCTCGCCGCCCGCGGCGTCTCCTCCCTGCTCGTCGAGGGCGGCGCCGGCGTGGCCAGGAGCTTCCTCGATCAGGGTCTCGTCGACCGCATCCTCCTCTTCGAGGGCACGACCACCGTGGGTGCGGCAGGGCTTGCATCGCCGCTCACGCGTGCCGATATGCCGGCTGGCTTCCGGCTCCTGCGCGAGGAGGCCATCGGCCCCGACCGCCTCACCGAATACGAAAGGTTTTCCTGATGTTCACGGGTATCGTCACCGATGTCGGCACGGTTTCCGGCGTCACGCCGATGGACGAGGGCGTGCGCCTGCGCGTCGCCACCGCCTACGACCCGAAGACCATCGACATCGGCGCCTCCATCGCCCATTCCGGCGTCTGCCTGACCGTCACCCGCCTGCCCGAAGAGGGCGAGAACGCCCGCTGGTTCGAGGTCGAGGCCTGGGAGGAGGCGCTGCGCCTCACCACCATCGCCGGCTGGCGCGAAGGCACGCGGATCAACCTCGAGCGGGCGCTGAAGATCGGCGACGAACTCGGCGGCCACATCGTTTCCGGCCATGTCGACGGCAAGGCGGAAATCCTCTCCATCGCGCCGGAAGGCGAGGCGGTCCGCATCCGGCTGCGTGCGCCGCAGGCGCTCGCCCGCTTCGTGGCGCCGAAGGGCTCGGTCGCGCTCGACGGCACCTCGCTCACCGTCAACGCCGTCGACGGCACCGATTTCGACGTCCTCCTCATCCGCCATACGCTCGCCGTCACCACCTGGGGCGATCGCAAGGCCGGCGATTTCGTCAACTTCGAGGTCGATACCATGGCCCGCTACGCCGCTCGGCTGGCGGAGTTTCCGGCAGGGGCGTGAATGCATCCCGATCTCAACGCAAGGGCGGCCCGCACCGCCGAGATCCGCGAGCGCGCGGCGGCCGAGATGAAGGCGATCGGCGTCGACGAGGCCTTCATCTCCGACCTCGTGGAGACCTTCTACGCCCGCGTGCTTGCCCATCCGACCCTCGGCCCCGTCTTCGACGCCCGGCTTGCCGGTCGCTGGCCTGAGCACATGGCGAAGATGAAGGCCTTCTGGTCGTCGGTCGCGTTTCGCACCGGCGCCTATGGCGGCAAGCCCGTCCAGGCGCATCTGGGCGTCGCCGGCATGACGCCCGACCTCTTCCCGCAATGGCTCGCGCTCTTTTCCGCCACGCTCGACGAGATGGCGCCGGGCGAGGAGGCGAAGGCCTGGTTCATGGCGACCGCCGAGCGCATCGCCCGCAGCCTGACGCTCTCGCTCTTCTACAATCCCGCCCTGGACGATCCGGCCGCCGGCGCTCGCTGAGGCGGTTTCCCGGCGCGGCGGCGCCTTGCTTGACTTCCTTCCGGATCGGGCCCATGTTCAGGCCATGTTGACCGAACGCTTCCATTCCAGCCTCAAGCGGGTGTGCCTCATCGCAGGCATCTGACCCCCGGCTCGGTCGCGTCGCGCCCTGGCCGCGGGGCGCGCAGGCAGCTTTCCGTAATTTCGGTTGAAGCTGCCCGTTTATGGCGACGGTCATTCTCCAAGCAAAACCACGATCGCCGTTGCGCGCCATGTCGCGCCGGCCGACAACGAAAGTCAGGAATACCAGCAATGGCTCCCGAGAAGAAGAAGAGCAGCCGCAAGCCGGCCATCATCGTTACCCAGTCGGACCACCAGCGGCTGACGCGGCTTGCCGAGGCGCATGCCGACCGCAATCCGGACGTCGCCGAAGAGCTTCTGGCCGAACTCGACCGCGCCCGCGTCGTCCAGGACGGCAAGATCGGCGCCGACGTCGTGCGCATGGGCTCCACCCTCCGCTTCACCAGCGACCTCGGCGAGGATCGCACCGTCACCCTCGTCTTCCCCGGCGAAGCGGATATCGCAGCCGGCAAGGTTTCCATCCTCACCCCCATCGGCGCCGCCGTGATCGGCCTGTCGGCCGGCCAGTCGATCGACTGGACCGCCCGCGACGGCCGCGTCCACCGCCTCACCGTCGAGACGGTGCAGCCGCCGGCCGAAAACCCGGCCGCCGCCGCCGCCCCCGCGGAGTTGCGGCCGGCATCATGATCCGCACTCTGCCTCCTTGCCGCCTCTCCCTCTACGGAGGCTGCCTCATCGCAGGATAACCGCCCCTGCGCCGCGCAAACGTCGCGGGCAGGGGGATCTCCCGTCCATGTCTTATGTGCGCGCTCCCCCCGGGATCACCTCAGGAAGCACCCCAGGGAGCACAGGAGAACTGCGATATGTCCAAGGATACCGTCATCCTCACCACCAAGGATTTCACCATACTGGAAGCCATGTGCGACAACCCGCTCGCCCGCCGCGACCTGCTCGTGCCGCAGATCCGGCGCAAGCTGGACGCGGCGATCGTCGTCTTCCGCCAGGACCTGCCGGAAGGGGTGGCGAGCATCAACAGCCGGGTCACGTTCCGGGTCGAGAGCAGCCTGCGCGAAGGCGTCGCGCGAGATACGCGCATCCTGTCGACCGGCCAGGTGGAGGGGCCGGTCGGCATGTTCCTGCCGGTCACCACGCCCCGCGGCCTTGCCCTGCTCGGCCTCGGCGAAGGCCAGCAGGCCGTGCTGGAAAATGCTGGCGGCGGCGAGGAGCGGCTCGTGCTCGAAAAGGTGGAATACCAGCCTGAAGAGGCCTGGCGTGCCCGCATCCGGGACCGGGACCGGGACCTTGAGCGGGTGGGAAACGATACGCCTCCCGGCAACGGCAGGCCGCAGCTGCGGGGTGGTGCCCGGCGGTCTGGTGCCACAACGCGGCCCAGTCCCCGCGACGCCCCGCGGCCGCGATGACGACCCGGGCCCCTCGGCTGCCTGAGCCCAAGCAAAGCCGATGCGGCGCGGGCTCGATTGCCCGCGCTTTTCCCCTGAGGATGAAGAAGGAACAGGATGTCCACCAACCTTACCCCGGCGCAGGACATGCGCTCCACCGCCTTCGCCCAGGGACTTCT
>JAEZHO010000451.1 GCA_023416545.1 Pseudomonadota bacterium | reverse complement strand
TCAGGCTTCTCATGAACCGGCGGTAGAAGCCGGCCTCGGCGCCCTGGAGGACGACGGTGGAATGCGAAAACCAGGCGATGACCCGCTCCGCCGCCACATGCGGCCGCCAGGCCACGCCGCGCGCGCTCCGTCCCTGGTTGTTCATCCAGCTTGCTGTGATCGCGCGGGCGCGGGCACAAGCCTCAGGGCTCCGGTCGGCCCGGATGTGGCGCAGCCAGGCGAAGGAATGCAGCCGTTCGGCAAACGCTTCGGTGGGCGCTTCCACCTCGAAAGGCGAGTAGCCTTCCGTGTCGAAGGATGTACCCGCAAGCGGGAAGCGTCCATGGGCGATTTCCTCGGCGACGAAGGGGTCGATGGCGCGCAGATCGGTCGGCGCGACGATCAACCGGTCAGCAACGGAGGAGGCGGAAGAGGTCAAGGCCAGCCGCAGACCGGCCGTGCGCCGATAGAACCGGCGGCCGATTTCCCGCAAACCGAAGGCGAGAAGCCGTCGGCGATCAGCGAGCTGCATGATCAATCTGGAACACTCCGCAGGAGCGAACGGCCGTCGGCGCCGACGGATCGCCCTTTAGTCAACTCGAATACAATCGGCGTTGATGGTAAAGAAACTCCTACCGGCGGCGCAGCACGCTGGCGAAGAAGCCATCGAGGCCCCCGGGCATGCCGTCGACCGAAGGCAGCATCGCCGGCGTCGTCCGGAACTCGCCGGACGCAGAGACGGCATCCTCGAGCCCCGGCCAGTCCAAGGGCGAGACCGGCACCCGCTCAAGTCCCGGATCCTCGGCGAGAAGATCGGCGACGAGCTGTTCTCCCTCCAGCGGATCGAGAGAGCAGTTGGAGAACACGATGAGCCCGCCCGGCCGGACGAGCGATACCGTATGGCGCAGCATCTTCGCCTGCAGCGCCGCAAGCTTGGTTATGTCGGCCGGCCCCTTTGTCCAGAGGACGTCGGGATGGCGTCGCGTCGTGCCGGTCGAGGAACAGGGTGCGTCGAGGAGCACACCGTCGAAGGGCACGTCCGGCTGGAACGAGAAAAGGTCGCCCTGCACCAGCTCGGCCTCCAGCTTCAGCCGTCCGAGGTTTTCCTTCAGGCGAGCCATCCGGTTGGCCGATTGCTCGACGGCGGTGACCTGGGCTCCGGCCGCGATCAGCTGCGCGGTCTTGCCGCCGGGTGCTGCACAGAGATCGGCAATGCGCATGCCCCTGACGTCGCCGAAGAGCCGGGCAGGAATGCTGGCGGCTGCGTCCTGCACCCACCACTCGCCCTCGTCAAATCCAGGAAGCGAGGAGACCGATCCCTCGAACGCGGAAAGACGAATGCTGCCGGTCGGCACCAGCCTGCCGTTCAGTCTTTCTGCCCAGGCCGCGGGTTCCGACTTGACCGTCACGTCGATCGCCGGCGGTGACAGCTGCGCCTCGGCAATCTCCTGTGCCCGGTCCACGCCGTAAGCCGCAACCAACATATCGAGGAACCAGGCGGGAACCGGCGAGACCGATCGTGTCGCATCGAGCACCTCCTGCTTCTCGCGCACGAGGCGCCGGAGAACCGCATTGGCCAGTTTGGCGAACCGACGGTTGCGGGGATCGCGATTGGCCTGCTCCACGGCGATGTCCACCGCCGAATGGGCAGGGACATCGAGATGCAGGATCTGCGCAGCGGCGACGACCAGGACATGATGGAGCGCGCGCGCGCCATCCGGCAGGGGCGAATCCAACATCGCGTCCAGCGCCGCCTCGATGCGGGGCAGGTGTCTGAGGGAGGTGACGAGGATCGCCCGCACGAGGGCCCGATCGGGCTCGCTCAGATGCTTGTACGCGGGGTTACCGTGGACCGGATCAAGAATCCCGTCGAGCGAAATCTTCCTGTCGACAACGGCTGCGAGAAGCTTGGCGGCGGTCATGCGCGCCTCCAGCCCTGCCTTCGGAGCCCCTCCGGAATTTCCGGTCTTCCTTCCGGCAGGCGCGTCGAGCGGCTTGCCGTTCCTTCTTGGCTGGTTCAACTCCAGGGTCCCTTGCGCGGTGCTGATGAACCGCGGCCCCATCCGGTTTGAGGGACGGTACGCGCGGTGCGCGTCGGTCTAGCAGCAGCAGGCGCCGCCGTCGACCCGCCGCCGAACTCGCTCGCCATCCGCTGGAGGGCGGCGATCCGGTTGGCGGTATTGGGATGGGTCGAGAAGAGATTGTCCATCCGCTCCCCCGACAGGGGGTTGATGATGAACATGTGCGCGGTCGCCGGGTTGCGCTCGGCGTCGTCGTTGTGGATGACCTCGGCCGCGCATGCGATCTTGCCGAGCGCCGAAGCGAGCCAGATCGGATTGCCGCAGATTTCTGCGCCGCGCCGGTCGGCGGAATATTCCCGGGTCCGGCTGATCGCCATCTGTACCAGCATGGCCGCAAGCGGAGCGACGATCATGGCGATCAGGACGCCGATGAAGCCGAGCGGATTGTTGTTGTCGCGATTGCCGCCGAAGAAGAAGGCGAAGTTGCCGAGCATGGAGATGGCGCCGGCAAGTGTCGCCGTGATCGTCATCGTCAGCGTGTCGCGGTTCTGGATGTGGGCGAGTTCGTGCGCCATCACCCCCGCGACCTCCTCGGGCGTGAGCCGCTGCAGGAGACCAGTGGATGCGGCGACGGCAGCATTCTGCGGATTGCGGCCGGTGGCGAACGCATTCGGCTGGGGGCTGTCGTAGACATACACCTTCGGCATCGGCAATCCCGCATTGGCCGAGAGCTGCCGGATCATCTGAAACAGTTCAGGTGCGTTGCGCTCGTCCACGGCCTGGGCGCGGTAGGCCGAGAGGACCATCTTGTCCGAGTTCCAGTAGGAGAACAGGTTCATCCCCGCCGCGATGAAGAAGGCGATCATCATTCCGCCGCGACCGCCGATCAGGAATCCGACACCCATGAACAGGGCCGTCATGAAGGCCAGAAGCATTGCGGTGCGAATCATGTTCATCATCTATCTCCGGGAACGGCTTTATCGCCGGGGTCCGGCGCATTATATGATGTGGTCCATGAGCCCGTTCTTTTCAATATTCCGCCGAGCGGAGTGACCATGCAGACCCCTGACAACGATAACGAACACGACAGCCAGTCCGTCGAGGCGACCGATCCCGCGCCCCGCAAGCCGCTATCGCCCGCCGCAAGACGGGCGCTCGCGGAAGCCGAACAACGGCGAGCAGCCGAAGCCAGGCAGAATCTTCCTCCCGAAGTCGGCGGCCGCGGCGGCGCCGACCCCTCCCGCTTCGGCGACTGGGAGATCAACGGCCGGGCGATCGACTTCTAAGGCTGATATTCCTATTGACTTTTGGATGATGAAGGAATTTATTCCTTCTCATGAAGTATCTTCGGCTCCTGCCCCTGATCGGCTTGTATGCTCCGCCCACGGCGGCATTCGCGGTCGATGAGATCGACGGGCCGGTCGAGGCGCGGGTCCTGAAGGTGATCGATGGCGACACGCTGCTTGTCGAGGCGCGTCCGTGGCCGCAGCAGAAGGTCGAGGTCTATGTCCGCATCCGCGGCATCGACACCCCGGAGCTTCGATCGAAATGCGCTTCGGAACGGGTGGCCGCCGAAGCGGCGCGAGCAGCCCTTGCGGCGCTCTCGGCCTCCTCCCCGACCATCCACCTGAGCCGGATTTCAGGCGACAAGTATTTCGGCCGCGTCGTCGCGGATGTCGCGCTGGAGGACGGGCTTCAGCCCGCGCAGCACCTGGTGCTGGCAGGGCTCGCAGTCAGCTATGACGGCGGCCGGAAGCCGCAAGGCGCCTGCCCCGACGCCTGAAGGAAAAAGGCCGCCCCGGTGGAGCGGCCCTTCGGCATCGTCAGGACGCCTTGTTCTGGCGGTTCTCGATCAGGTCGTCGACGACACCGGGATCGGCAAGCGTCGAGATGTCACCAAGCGCGCCGAAGTCGTCCTCGGCGATCTTGCGCAGGATCCGGCGCATGATCTTGCCCGAGCGGGTCTTCGGAAGGCCCGGCGCGAACTGGATCTTGTCCGGCGTCGCGATCGGTCCGATTTCGCTTCGGACATGCTTGATGAGTTCCTGGCGCAGGGCGTCGTCGCCCTCGTGGCCGGACATCAACGTCACGTAGCAGTAGATGCCCTGGCCCTTGACGGTGTGCGGATATCCGACGACAGCCGCTTCCGACACGAAATCGTGGGAAACCAGCGCCGACTCCACTTCCGCCGTACCGAGCCGGTGCCCGGAAACGTTCAGCACGTCGTCCACGCGGCCCGTGATCCAGTAGTATCCGTCCGCGTCGCGGCGGCAACCGTCACCGGTGAAGTACTTGCCCTTGTAGGTGGAGAAGTAGGTCTGGATGAACCGCTCATGGTCGCCGTAGACCGTGCGCATCTGCCCCGGCCACGAGTCGGCGATGCAGAGGTTTCCGTCCGCTGCCCCCTCGAGCACATTGCCCTCGTTGTCGACGAGCTCCGGCTTGACGCCGAAGAATGGCACCGTGGCGGAGCCCGGCTTCAGCGCCGTCGCGCCGGGCAGCGGCGTGATCATGTGCCCCCCGGTCTCGGTCTGCCACCATGTGTCGACCACCGGGCAGCGGCTGTCGCCGACGACATGATAGTACCATTCCCAGGCTTCCGGGTTGATCGGCTCGCCCACCGTTCCGAGGAGCCTGAGGCTCGAGCGGGACGAGCGTTTCACGTAATCGTCTCCCGCGCCCATCAGCGAGCGGATGGCGGTCGGGGCCGTGTAGAAGATGTTGACCTGGTGCTTGTCGACGACTTCCCAGAAGCGGCCCTGGTCGGGGAAATTCGGAACCCCTTCGAACATCAGCGTCGTGGCGCAGTTCGCGAGCGGGCCGTAGACGATGTAGGAGTGGCCCGTGACCCAGCCCACGTCCGCCGTGCACCAGTAGATGTCTCCGTCGTGGTAGTCGAAGACGTATTCGTGGGTCATGGCGGCATAGACGAGGTAGCCGCCGGTCGTGTGCAGCACGCCCTTCGGCTTGCCCGTCGAGCCCGAGGTATAAAGGATGAAGAGCGGGTCTTCCGCCTTCATCTTCACGGGCTCGCAATGGCCCTTCACGCTGGCGATTTCCTGGTGGTACCAGATATCGCGGCCGGGCGCCCATTCGATCTTGCCGCCGGTCCGGCGAACAACGAGCACCTTCTCGACCGTCGTATACTGGCGCGCCGCGATGTGGATCGCCTTGTCGGTATTTTCCTTCAGCGGCACCGGCCTTCCGCCGCGCACGCCCTCGTCGCAGGTAATCACGAAGCTGGACTGGCAGTCGACGATGCGGCCCGCGAGCGCCTCGGGCGAGAAGCCGCCGAAGACGATGGAGTGGACGGCGCCGATACGCGCGCAGGCCAGCATCGCATAGGCAGCTTCCGGGATCATCGGCATGTAGATTGTGACCCGGTCGCCCTTCTTGACGCCGTGCTTCTTCAGGACGTTCGCCAGCCGGCAGACCTGATCATAGAGCTGGTTGTAGGTGATCTTCTTGTCGATATAGGGATTGTCGCCTTCCCAGATGATCGCCGTTCGCTCGCCATGGGTCTTCAGGTGACGGTCGATACAGTTGTAGGAGACGTTCGTCAGGCCGTCCTCGAACCACTTGATGGAGACCTTGCCCTTGAAGGAAGTGTTCTTGACCTTCGTGTAGGGTTTGAACCAGTCGATCCGCTTGCCGTGCTTGCCCCAGAACTTGTCCGGGTCCTCGATGCTCTCCTCGTACCACTTCTCGTATTTTTCCTTGTCGATCAACGCCATGGCCTTGTTGGCGCGTGACACCGGATAAACCTTCTCGGACATCGTCTCCTCCCCATTGCATTCCACCCACCGGACCGTAGAATCCGGATCATGCAGCATTCATAACAGGTGAAACAGGCCCAGCAATTAGACAAACGGTTCATGCTGCGCGATATTTGCAATTTCACCACTTTCCGGTTATAGACCCCGTCGAATTTCCGGAAATTGTGGTTGATACCCACGGCCCGCGACCCCGGCGCGGACGTACAGAGGAAGTATATCCATGGCTCAACAATTGCTTATGCCGAAGGCGACGGCTGTCTGGCTTGTCGACAACACGGCGCTCTCCTTCGACCAGATCGCGCAGTTCTGCCGGCTGCACCCGCTCGAGGTGAAGGCGATCGCGGACGGCGAGGCGGCACAGGGCATCAAGGGGCTTGACCCGATCGCGACCGGGCAGCTCTCGCGCGACGAGATCAAGCGCGGCGAAGCGGACGTCAACTACAAGCTGAAGCTGCAGGAGCCGAAGGTCCGGGTTCCCGAATCGAAGCGCCGCGGGCCCCGCTACACCCCCGTTTCGAAGCGCCAGGACCGTCCGAATGCCATCCTCTGGCTCGTCCGCAACCATCCGGAACTGAAGGACGCGCAGATCTCGCGTCTCGTCGGCACGACCAAGTCGACGATCGAGCAGATTCGCGACCGCACCCACTGGAATTCCGCCAACCTGACGCCGATGGATCCGGTCACGCTTGGCCTCTGCAGCCAGATCGACCTTGATATGGAAGTCGAGAAGGCCTCCAAGGGCCGCCCGCTGCCGAGCGCAGAGGAAGTGGGAGCAACGCTCCAGTCGGCTACCGAAACCGAAAACCTCGGCTTCGACTATCGTACCGAGCGCGAGGAAGAGAAGGAAATCGATGCCGATGCCGTCTTCGCCAAGCTCAGCTCGCTGAAGTCGGCGCCGCGTGACGAAGACGAAGAGGACGAGCGGTTCTGACCGCAGTCATCCGTTATTATCATGCTGAAAAGCCCGCCGATCGCTCGGCGGGCTTTTTCTTTGCTTCCCGGTTCTTTGATCCCGGGTTAGGTCAGGCCGCCGCCCGCGAGGCGCCCAGCGGAATTTCCACGTCGATCTCGAGCAGGGAGAATGTCTCTTCCCGGTCGACCTTGATCTTCACCCGGTCGGCGTCGAGATCGACATGCTTTGCGATCACGGCGAGGATTTCCTCACGCAGCACTGCCACGAGGTCGGAACTGCTTGAGGAGCGCTCGTGAGCGAGCAGCACCTGCAGCCTTTCCCGTGCCATCGGCGCGGAACGTTGTTTCTTGAACAGGTCGAAAATGCTCATGCCGCCTTCCTTCCGAAGATCTTGCCGAGAAGGCCGCGTTTCTCGCCGGGAATGGTGACCGGCAGGACTTCTCCGCAGAGACGGCGGGCGGCGTCGAAATAGGCCTGGGCCGGGGCGCTGCGCGCGTCGGCCAAGGTCACCGGAGCGCCGATATTCGACGCGCGAAGGACATCCATGCTCTCGGGAATGATGCCGATCAGCGGGATCGACAGGATTTCAAGCACGTCGTCGACCTTCAGCATGTCGCCGCGCTCGGCCCGTAGGGGGTCGTAGCGGGTGAGAAGAAGGTGCTTCTCCATCCGCTCTCCACGCTCGGCCTTCAGGGTCTTTGCGTCCAGCAACCCGATGATGCGGTCGGAATCGCGGACGGAGGAGACTTCCGGGTTGGTCACGACCACCGCGACATCCGCGTGCCGCATCGCAAGCGTTGCGCCGCGCTCGATACCGGCGGGGCTGTCGCAGATCACCCAGTCGAAAACGCGCTTCAGCTCGTTGATGACGGTCTCGACCCCTTCCGGCGTCAGCGCGTCCTTGTCGCGGGTCTGCGAGGCGGGAAGCAGGAACAGCGTCTCCAGGCGCTTGTCGCGGATAAGCGCCTGCGGCAGCTTGGCGTCGCCCTGGATGACATTGACGATATCATAGACGACGCGACGTTCCGCACCCATCACCAGATCGAGATTGCGAAGTCCGACGTCGAAATCGACGACGACCACTTTCTCGCCCTTCTGGGCCAGGGCCGCGCCGAGCGCCGCGGACGATGTCGTCTTGCCGACCCCGCCCTTGCCTGACGTCACTACGATGACTTTCCCCATGGTCTTCTCCTGTGTTCCGGCCTTTCGGCTCAGGCGAGTTTCTCTGCCATTATTGTATCGTTCTCGAGCCAGAGCTGGACGGGCTGGCCCTTCAGGTTGGCTGCCATGTTCTCGGCAACCTGGTAGATGCCGTCGATCGCAAGCAGTTCGGCTTCGAGCTTCCGGCAGAAGATGCGGGCGGACGAATTGCCCACCGATCCCGCCATGACCCGGCCGCGCAGCGCCCCGTAGATATGAACGGAGCCGCCGGCGATCACTTCCGCGCCGGAGGCGACCGATCCGATCACGGTGACATCGCCCTCCGGGAAGATGACCGACTGCCCGGAGCGAATCGGCTCGCGGACGATGATCGACTGCAACGGCGGGCGGACCTCCCGAATGATCTCCGGGGCCACCTTTCCCGCCGGCGTTTCCACCGCAGGCTCCTTCGCCATGCTGTCCTCGGAGACGGGGCGGCCTCCCTTGAGGCCGGGCGGCATGCCGGGCCCGAGAAGCGACGGGCGGGCACCTTCGATCCCCATAATGCTGACATTGCGGTCGGCGAATGCCGCGAGCAGCTCTTTCAGCTGGGCGCGATCGATGTCGAGATCCGTCACGTCCAGGACGACGGGCCTTCCGAGGAAGAACCCGGCGGAACGCGAGGCGAGATCGTCCAGCCTTGTCAGCCACTCGTCGAGCGGCAGGTCAGGCGACAGAACGACTGCGAGGAAGGAGCGACCCTTGATCCGGATCGAGCGGGCATCTGTTAGCACTTTGGTCATCTACGTAAAGAAATGGTTAGAGCGGTGTAGCGTCGGGATGGTTAACAATATGTTAATATGCTGGTGCGGAGCTTAAGATGTGCAGGCGCCGGAATGCGAAAAGGCCCCGGAACCTGCCGGGGCCTTTTCGCGAAATTGCCGGGGATGGGATCAGGCCGCCGTCTCTGACGCGCCCTTGGCATATCCCTTGGACTTCAGTATCTCGATGATCTCGTCGAGGATCGCGGGATCGTCGATCGTCGCCGGCATCTTCCAGGGCATTCCGTCGGCGATCTTTTGCATCGTCCCGCGCAGGATCTTGCCCGACCGCGTCTTCGGAAGACGGTCGACCACCATCACGGTGCGGAAGGCGGC
>JAEZHO010000433.1 GCA_023416545.1 Pseudomonadota bacterium | reverse complement strand
TCCGCTACTGGCCTTCCCCTCCTGAGGTCGGACGTGTGCTGACGAGGGGGTGCTGCAATCGTTCATTGATTGCTGGGCTGACCAGACCTGTGTCGTCCGCCGCTCGGCCTCAATTGCCGGGTCACCCCTCATCATCTCCTCTCAACCCTGATCAAAGAACGTGCCGTCGAAAGGCAAAGCCGGCCGAACCGTGGACCGCGGGGCCATAAGTACGCTCCAGCAGCACGGGCAATCGACGCGTTGGGGGAAGAAGATGACCTGCGCCGCTATATTCCCGAGACGGGGCAGTCCGGGGGCGTGAAGTTCGAGAACCCGGTAGCCGGGCAGTCACACTTTCGATCGTACTTCGACGGCGGCTGGGTCCTGCGGCAGTCGGGATCGGTTGCGTGGGCGTATCCCGGCAGGTTGACATAGCGGCTCTGGTTGCAGCCGGTCAGCATGACCGTCAGCCCACACGCACATAACATTATCTTCCACATTCTGATCATCCTGTTGAGGCGGCGCCGCTACAGCCGACTGAAACGCCGGTCACGGGAATCTCCTCCGTGCCTGCAATCATTCTGTGTGTTGCCGGGCCTGCGATCATTGCTTGCAGTCAATTCCAAGGCGGGACGCTTGAAGTATATCTGTGTTTTCTGGGGCAGCACGGTCCGGCCGCCCCTGGGGATTGATGCGGGAAAGCATATGCAAGCATCATGGCCACGAGGGTGCCGCAGACCTGGCGGCACATGCTTTGACCATCCGGAATCCGAAGCTCCCATCCGGGGGATGCGGGGATCGTCACCTTGAGCGGACAGTCTTCTCGACCCTGCCGGTTCATCGAAGCAGAAAGGCCTGAGATCGAAAGCCTGCAATGCGGAGGGTTGGCATGACGCGACGTCGAAGCGAGCCTCCGCAGACCGATGACCCGACATGGGGCAACTGGCTGTTCCCGGTAGTCCTCCAGACCGGAACGTCGCACCGGACGACCCAGATAGCCAATCCCGCGGAAGCCTTGGCCTTTCTCACGATCGCCTGGGGAGGCGAAAAGGACGGCCTTCATCATTCGGCCAGGCTGGCCTGCTCCCAGGCCCTGAGGCGCCGCGTGCCTTCCGAGGCTGCAAAGGAGGCGTTCGTTCGTTTCGCCGAAAAGGCCCGCCTCCTCGGCGAGCCGCCAGGCCCGGAAAGCGATGGCACCGATCCGGAACAGTCGCACGGTTCGTCGTCGGATACCGATCGAACGCAAATCCTGGCCAGACCCCGGTAGCACCAGATCAGGAGTTCTATCCATGTCCAGTACGATGAGAGCCGCGGTGGTCACGGAATTCGGCAAGCCGCTTACCATTCAGGAGGTCCCGATACCCGAACCCGGGCCGGGCGAAGTCCTGGTCAAGGTGATGGCCTGCGGTGTGTGCCATACCGACCTTCATGCGGCGGAGGGGGATTGGCCGGTGAGGCCGACCCTGCCGTTCATCCCGGGCCACGAAGCCGCCGGCATCGTCGCGAAGCTCGGGCCCGGCGTGACGAACCTCCGGGAAGGAGATGCGGTCGGAGTTGCCTGGCTCCATGACGCCTGCCTTCACTGCGAATATTGCGAGACGGGATGGGAGACGCTTTGCGAGCAACAGCACAACACCGGCTACAGCTGCAACGGCGGCTTTGCCGAATATGTCATCGCTGCCGCCGCGTTCGCGGCGCGGCTTCCCCGGGATGTCGATTTCACCGTGATCGCCCCGATCCTCTGCGCCGGCGTGACCACGTACAAAGGGCTGAAGGAAACGGAAGCAAGACCCGGTGAATGGGTGGTGGTCTCCGGTGTCGGCGGGCTCGGGCATGTCGGGCTTCAATACGCCAAGGCCATGGGCCTCAAGGTCGTGGCGGTGGACGTGAGCGGGGACAAGCTCCGCCTCGCAAATGAACTCGGTGCCGATCTTGCCGTGAATGCAGGTTCCGGTACCGCGATCGAGGAGGTCGTCGAGGCCACGGGCGGCGGGGCGCACGGGGTCCTGGTCACTGCCGTCTCGCCTCCGGCCTTCGCGCAGGCGATCGGAATGACGAGGCGGAGGGGAACGGTCAGCCTCGTCGGGCTGCCTCCCGGCCATTTTCCGACGCCGATCTTCGACGTCGTCCTCAAGCGCATCACCATACGCGGATCCATCGTCGGCACACGCCGGGATCTCGACGAAGCGATCGCCTTCGCGGCCGACGGCAAGGTCAACGCGACGATCCGCACGGCGCCTCTCGAGAAGATCAACGATATCTTTGCGAAACTGAAGGAAGGCCGCGTCGATGGCCGCATGGTGCTGGATCTGCAAGGATCGTCTACCGCTGCAAGCTGACTCCGGCATCTTTCCGGATAGACCTTGCGAAACGGACCAACCCTACCCTCCCGGGGCAACGCGCACCGATCCCGACACACCTCGGGAAGAGTAGTTGTTGAAGTTCATGCTCAGGAGAGCCTCGAGGGTCAGATACGAGCGGAGCATTCGAAAGACGATGTAGGAGGGAATACTGATCAGCGCCGCCAGCCTGAGGTTGACGACGATGGCAAGAATTGCGTTGACCATGGGGGTCCCTATGAACAGCGCAAGTATGGAGATTGCCCTGAGCGTGGCGTAGGGGTCGGCGTCCAGGATGACGAAGTTCACGCAGAATATCACCAGCGGAAGCGCCATCGCCCGCCTTGCCGTATTCGTCAGCATGTAGGGAAGGACCAGCCATCCCCGCGTCGATATCCTGGGCGGCAGGAAATCCTGGATGTTTCTCGCCGTGACATGGAAGATGGAACGGAACCATCGTGTCCGTTGCTCGCGCAGGTGGCTGAAGGTCCGTGGCACCTCGGAGATGAAGGTTACGGCCGGATCCACCAGCAGGCGGTAGCCGGCCTCTCCGATCCGGAAGGCGATGTCGGTGTCCTCGCCGTTCATTCCGACGGCGAATCCCCCGACCAAGCGCGCCGCCCTGGTGTCGTAGCAGGCGAACATGCCGGCAATGCCGACGATACAGTCCGCTGCGCCGAGACCCACCTGATCATAGCCCATCTTGAGCAGGACCTCGATGTATCGGGGTCCGTCGAAGGGACCATTGCCGGGAGGCAGCGCCAGCCCGCCGACGACACCGACCTTCGTATCCCCGAAATGATTGAATGCCCGCATGAGAGCATCTTGCGAAAGCAGCGTGTCCGCGTCGACCCGCGCGAAATAGCCGGTTTCGACCGCGTCGAGCCCCCGGTTCAGGGCAAAGGATTTTCCCCGTCGCGGTTCGTGCAGGAGTTCCCCCTCGAGGTGACGCGCGTCCGCCAGGGCTGCTCGAACCTGCTCGGATGTATCATCGATGGAAGCGTTGTCGATAACGAACAGAGTGACCGGTCCGCCATACCTGCCGGCAGCAGCGTCAGCCGCCGCTATGCACGCGCCAATGACATGGCTTTCGTTATGGGCGGGGATGATCAGGGTGATCGGAGGCTGATATGTCCGGTGCCTCCGGAATATGCTCTGCAACGATGCGAGCACATTGAGCAGGAAATATACCAGCGGCACGAACAGGAATATGCCCACGCTAACCCCGCCCATGAGCGCCACGTCCCTCAGGTTCTGGATGAAATCCAGTTCATAGCCCGCGACCCGGATGGAGACTGCCGCAGAGATCGCGAGGATGGCCATCGCGGTCAGGAAGGATTGCAGCCTCAGGCGCCTCCCGAGAGGTGCGTCCGAACGGTCCGGCATGTCCGCGGTGCGGATAAGGTGTAGGGAAAAGATGAGAAATCCCATCAGGGCCGAGACGAGTTCCGCCGTCGTCAGCGTGAGACGGACGCCGGAAAGCGCGAAAGCCGCCAGGTTCGCCATGTCGAAGATCAGGCAGAACGCGAGAAAGAAGAGCAGAAGCCTGCCGCCGAACCTGATCCGCACCCTCCATCCCGCGTCGATTGCGGAAGAGAATGCGACCACGAAACCGATGATGAACAACCGGAGCGGAACGGCAAGCGCTCCATCGTAGCGCGAGAAAAACAGGTCACGCTCGGGGAAGAACTGCACGATCGGTGTCCGGTTGAAGAGCAGCATCAGGCAGAACGTCACCACCGAGAAGATCGCCAGCACCCGCGGCGCGACATCATATGGCACGGGGTGGGACAGGGCGCCGGGACTGGAGTCCTCCGAGGCATATTGATCTTTCTGAAGCTCGCGTCTGAGCGCGTGGCCGTCGATCGTTTCTACCATGTGACGATCAGGCCAGTGCTTCCGGCGGGAACTTGTGGCGGCGCCGCATTCGGGACGACGCGCTGCATATTGAGTTCCGACGAAACTCCATCTGGCGGCCTGCCTCCCCAGACGACAAGAATATTGGCGCTTTGGCTGACTTCCTGCAGAAGCCCGGCAAGGCGTTCTCCATGTCCTGCCCGGATGGCAACCTGTCCCTGCCCGCCCGCAAGGTCGACGGGAGTGTCGAGCGGCAGCAGCAGGTCGAGCATGCCTGCAAGCTGGACGGCGGTTTCGAGGCCGGATCCGTCGGCCGCCTGCAGGCCGACCCTGTCGGCAACCGCCAGCTGATGAACCAGGATCTGCGCGTCCCCTTGGGGACTGTTGCCGGAGGTAAGCGTGGTCGAGGGCAGAAGTTGCGCTGCCTGCTCCGGTCCGGCGCGGCATATGCCTTGATTGGGCGTGTTATCGACAAGCGTCACGACGAGTTGGTTCGTGAGCCGCTGGTAGTCGGCCGGAAGGGGCACGCTAAGCAGAAGATCATTGCCGGTGCCGGGATGATTGGTGGAATTCACCAGCATTCCGTTCAAGACCACTCGAAGCGACCAGTAGTTCTCGCCTCTCAACTGGCTTGTCTTGAGGTGAAGCTCCAAGGCATCTGGCGCCCTGCCCTCCGGAAGATCGGCAAGCTTGTAGTTAAGCTGCCACCGGGTGGATGCCCGGAAGGTATGGGTGAGGATGTCGGTCGTAAGCGCCGATACCGGCAACGGCCACGACTGTCCGTAGGAGGAGGGAAGCGAACCGCCCCTCAGCCGCAGGAGTTCCGACAGGCCCGTCGGTCCGGCGACGGAAAGCTTGTCCTCGGCCAGCGTGATTGGCGGCTCGCCGTCCGTCGGGAGGACGTTGATCGCCTTCGGCGCCTCGGCTCCGGTGATCTCCGCCGCAACGCCTTGCCTGGTCAGCCATTGGCTCGCCCAGGCGGCCGGGACGACATCGCCTTCAGCCTCGATCTGTAGGGGAGACGGGAGGAGCTCCGCATAGACCTCGGGGTCCGAAAGGGGCTCGACCACTTCCAGCATTACCGCCGTGCTCGGCAGCACCTGGACGATCGAGCCGAGATTTGTCACGTTCGTCGGGCAGACCTGACCGTAGTTCGTCGTGCCGTTGCCTTCGAGCGTGACCAGTATCTCCCCTGTAGCGATATCGAGCGGCGACAGGTTGTAGGTAAGACGATGCTCGGCGCGTCCCGGCTCAAGCAGGATCGCATCCACGAGATTGCCGTTCACCTGCACCCGGACGAGCCCGTCGCCGTGTGCGATGAGTTCGCTTTGCAGATCGAGCTGCAGTTGCGCCCGAACCGGCTGCAACTCTTTCGGAATGTCGAACCGGATTTGGGACGTGGAGGGGAATCCAAGGAGCGCGTCCCAGCGTGTGCCGTTCGCGTTCCCCAGACGCAGGATCCTCTCGCTCTCGGTCAGGCGCTCCGGCGTGTTGGCAGCCGATCCCTCCGACAGTCCCAGTCGATCGGTGAAGTCAAGCCGCTCCGACAATCCCAACCGCTGACCGAGGGTCCGCGAAGCTTCCGGGTTGCTGAACATGAAAGCCAGAAATGTGATGGCGAACACAACCAGTGCGAGTGCGATCAGTCTGAGGAAGTCGCGCATCGGAGAACCTCACATTTCGGGAACCACTCCGGGCTTGTGGCGTGTGGTCCAAAGCGATCTCGCGGGGACCACGGCAGGATCGAAGCGCGCCTTGAACCGCTCCACGATGTTCATCGTCTCGTTGAACAATTGCTGGTCGAGCAAAATCGAGTTCAACCCCAGCGCCGGGAAAGAGACGTTGGTGACCTCAAGCTCATTCTCGGCCGCTTCGTTGCGAGGATTGTCGACGTAAGCGACACGAACGCCGGTTATCGCGGCAATCATTTCAGCAAGGTCGCGGACCCGCTTGGTCTCCGCCACCTGATTGAATATCTTCACGCGATCACCGCGTTCCGGGGGATGCTCTATCGCCAGCCTCACGCATTGCACCGTATCCTGGATGTTGATGAAGCCTCGGGTCTGTCCGCCTGTTCCATGAACGGTAAGAGCGTGGCCGACGACCGCCTGAACCAGGAAGCGATTGAGGACCGTTCCGTAGTCGCCATCATAGTCGAACCGGTTGATGAGGGCATCGTCGCGGCAGGTCTCCGGGGTTTCGGTTCCCCACACGACACCCTGATGGAGGTCGGTGATCCGTAATCGATCGTTCTCGGCATAGTACTGGAACAGTATTTGGTCCATGGACTTGGTCATGTGGTAGACCGAGCCGGGCTGTGTCGGATAAAGGATGGAGCGCTCGAGCTCCTTTCCGCTCGGCCCGCGGATGATGATGTCCAGATATCCTTCCGGCATCGCCAGATCACTGCCGCTGTAGCCGTAGACACCCACCGTACCCAGATGGACGATGTGGATGTCATTCCCCAGTTCGACGACCGCCACCAGGAGATTGTGTGTGCCCGACACGTTGTTGTCGACGGTGTAACGCTTGTGATACGCGCTCTTCATCGAGTAGGGCGCCGAGCGCTGCTCCGCGAAATGGACAACGACATCGGGCTTGAAGTCCGACAGCACGCGAATGAGGCCTGGATAATCCCGGGCGACGTCGATCGGGTAGAAGGGAATCTTGTTGGAGGAAACCTTCGCCCAGGTTGCCAGGCGATCCTCGATCGACGCGATCGGGGTAAGACTGCTGGCCCCCAGCTCCTCGTCGATCATCCGGCGCGAGAGATTGTCCAGGATTCCGACCCGAAACCCGTTCGCAGACAGATGAAGGGCAGTGGGCCATCCGCAGAACCCATCGCCTCCCAAGATCAGGACAGATTTCACTCCGGACTCCTCTCGACGCCAGATGAAGTCGGTCAGACGCTGCTGGCGTTCTCGCTCTTGGCCGCCTTTGAAAGTGCCTCTTCCAGACGCCGCTCCTGATCCGGGGGAAGCGAACTCTTCAACACCTTGCCGCCGGGATACTTGGCCAGTTCGTCGAGAACCTTCTCCGGGCGAATTTTTCGGATGAGGATGAAAAGGGCCGAACTGCCCGGCGCGAGTGTTTCGCCCACGGACCGGATGAACTTGTCATCGATACCGTAATCGACAAGAGAGCCCGACAACGCACCCGCGCCGGCACCGACGACGGCGCCCGCCGCAAGTCCCGCAAGCGGGTTGAGAAACAGCAGCCCCACCAGGGTTCCCCAGACGGCACCGGAAAGACCTCCGGAAGCCGCGCCGGCACCAACCACGTTGAAGCTCTGCTTCAGGTTGATTTTTCCATCGGGCTGCCTGATGACCACGACAGCATCGGCAAGATCAACCAAGTATTCTTTCTGCAGCCTGTTGAGTTCAACAAGAACACGATCGGCTTCGTGCATGTCGGCAAATGAAATGGCAACTAGGTCCGTCATTTTCTCTTCCACATCTGACAAGAGTAACTGGTGATAACCCTGGCTCACCGGACGAACGTAGACTGCCGCGCAACGCGGGGCATTGACTGCAATCAATTCCCCATGCCCCTCGCCCAAAGCGAGCGTCACCGCGTGCACCACGCGCGATGCTAAGTTGGCAGTGAGCGCCCCCGGAGGCTTCGAAACCCGAATTGCCTACACGCAATGCGGCGATCAATCCCCTCATCTAACGTCGCAGGAATACCCCATAGAAATTCCGCGCAATCATGTCTTTCCTGGAAACGATCTAGAATATCAGGGAGATATCGATCTGTCGGAAAACTGTTCGGCGCAACAAATCTTAAGCGAGGCAGTAATCATGGCGAAGTCACCTTCCACTCGATCCGGTCTTTCTACGGCGCCCATGGCAACGGCAACGGCGATCGCCGTTGCACTGGTGCTGTCGTCGTGCGTGTCCAATATCCAGAGCACGGAGGACGATCTGGCTGCGGCAGGCTTCGTCGTGCGTCCCGCCAATACGCCGGCGCGGCAGGCCATGCTGAAGCGCCTACCGCCGAACAGGTTCCTTATCCGCACGCGGGGCAACAACGTAAGCTACGTCTACGCCGACCCGGTGAACTGCAATTGCCTCTACGTCGGCAACCAGCAGGCCTATGACGCCTATCGTCGGGCCAAGCAGCAGGAGCGCATTGCCAATAGAGAGCTGTGGGCGGCCCAGACCTATGCGGACGCGCAGTGGAACTGGGATGTGTGGGGACCGGGCCAGTTCTACGATTTCGGCCCCTGGGGACCGGGCTTCGGCTGGTAAGCCATAACAAACCGGCCTCCGCAACCTGGCGGCCGCAGTCAGTGGGCGTTACCGCGCTGCCGGAGACCCGGCAGCGCTACGGGACGCGTTGAAAAAGCTTGGAATGTGCGACCATCACGGCCGCATCTGTGAGCTTGTTGGGATCCACGAGCCCACGGCGGTAGAACCGGAGAACAACGCGAGCAATCGCCTCTTTCTCGACCGGCGCATCCTCGTCCGCCAGCCGGGCAATGGCGGCGGCCGTCGCTACCCCCATTCGATCCAGGTCTTCTGGGGCAAAGATACCCGGAACCCCACCATTGAAATGATGATCCTGCATAGGATTGGCTCCCCGTTTGGGGCGAGAGCTGCCAGCTCCCTGTCGCCAGTGCCCTTCTACATGGTTGGCGATAGAAAAAGCCTACGCTCACCACTTACGGAGTCGAGTCACGTTATGTGAATGCGAAGAGCTTGGCGGGGCCCGCAAGGAGAACCGCTTCGGCGCCGTCCGCCCTTCCCCTGAAGCCTGCGGGCGGAAATTCCTTGCTGCTTGATTGCAGTCAAGGAATTGGCATGACGCACCTGTCAAGAAATCTTGAAGAGAGATTACGCCGATCCCCATTTCACAATGGGTTTGCCTTCCTATTGTTGTCAATTTTTGCAGTCGATCTGTCTTCTCCATGTGTCGGCGGGCACGGAAAAGGAATTGGCATGAAAAGCATGACGGAAGAGGAGATACCGGATTTTGTGAACGAGATCCTGGCGACCGGCTGCGATATCCGCGCCGTCGGCCACATCTACGTCATCGCCGATGCCGACCTTCCCGATGATGTCTTCAAGACGGTCGAGCCGGAACTGGAGCGGATAACCGAGAAATACGGCAAACGCGATCATCTGAAGTCACAGATCACCGCGTACCTGCACTCGATCGGACGAAGCTATCCCCCGCCCGTCGTGCATTGAGGGGCGCTCTCACCGAAATCGCCTCCGATGACGGCCGGCTTGCCTGCCCCGGCTGCGCTCAAGGGCCAAACGGGTCGAACCGCCAGCTGATCTCCGTCTTGCCCATATGCTGCGCGAACGCCAGATCGATACGCACGCCTTTCCCCGAACAGGCTTCACAATGGAAATGCATCAGCACCCCATGACGACGGGCACTCGGATTAAGGGTTCCGGTGGCACTCTGAACGGATACGGACGTTGTTTGTCCCTGTACCGCCGTTACCACTTCTTGCGGCGCATCTTCGTCGCGCTCGAAGAAGGTCGCTCCTATATGGGTGATCTGATGACCTCCGCATCTCGGGCAGAGAAGCTGTGCCGATTCCAGCCCCAAGTCCTCGGTCTTTATCGAACCCGATCTCTGCATCTGGCGCACCTCCTCTGGCTCTAACGGACAAACGATGCTGCTCGGCCTCTACCCTCTCATCGCCCTTGACGACGCGACCATCACGGAGAACCCGCCATGGTGACGCCGGGGAGCACGCTGCGGTTGGAGGTCAAGGCCCCTGTAAGAAAGGCAAGGTTGGCGGCGGCAATGCGGGCCGCTGCCCGCGCATCGGTTTGAGCTAGCCTGGCATCCAACAGGGCATTGTTGGTCTCGTTCACCACGGTAACCGTTCCCAGCCCGTTCTTGTAGGACGCAAGCGCGGCTTCGAAGGCGGTCTCCGATGTCTGGACGAGAACGCCGGCGGCCTTGTTGGCAGCCAGGGCAGTCCGCAGCGCGTTCGAGGCGACCATGATTTCCGTCGCCGCGTCCAGCTGAACCTGGCGGAGGGTCTCCGCTGCGGCGCCGACCGCGGACTGTGCCTTCTTCAACTGGGCTGCTCGCAGGCCGGCGTCGTATAGCGGCACCGTGGCACCCACATGC
>JAEZHO010000422.1 GCA_023416545.1 Pseudomonadota bacterium | reverse complement strand
CCGCCGTCGCGTCGGCGAGCAGCGTCAGGCCGCGGTCGAGCGTCTTGCGGAAACGGGTCTCTTCCAGCTTCAGCGTCTCGGAGGTCAGCGCCTCGGCCCGGACGAGTTCCGGATAGGCGCGACCCATCTCCTGTATCAGCGCCGGCAGGACGCGATACATGAGAGGCTCGCGCGCGCCCAGGAGCTGCATATGACGCATGGCGCGGCGCATGATGCGGCGAAGCACGTAGCCGCGGCCTTCGTTCGACGGCAGCACACCGTCGGCAATCAGGAAGGCGGACGAGCGAAGGTGGTCGGCGATGACCCGGAAGCTTGCAGCCTGGTCGCCTTCGGCCTTGGCGCCGACGACATCCTCGGTGGCGGAAATCAGGTTGCGGAAGAGGTCCGTATCGAAGACGCTCTCGACCCCCTGGAGGATGCAGGCCATGCGTTCCAGGCCCATGCCGGTATCGATCGACGGCTTCGGCAACGGCGTGCGCTCACCCGGAGCCGTCTGCTCGAACTGCATGAAGACGAGGTTCCAGAACTCCAGGAAGCGGTCGCCGTCTTCCTCCGGCGATCCGGGCGGGCCGCCCCAGACATGCTCGCCCTGGTCGATGAAGATTTCCGAGCAGGGACCGCAGGGGCCGGTATCGCCCATCTGCCAGAAATTGTCGGAGGTCGGGATGCGGATGATCCGGTCGTCGGAAAAGCCCGCGATCTTCCTCCACAGGGACGCAGCCTCCTCGTCCTCGGAATAGACGGTCACCAGAAGGCGGTGCTTGGGCAGGTCGAAGCCTTCCGTCACCAGCTTCCAGGCAAGCTCGATCGCGTGTTCCTTGAAATAGTCGCCGAACGAGAAGTTCCCGAGCATTTCGAAGAAGGTCAGGTGCCGCGCCGTGTAGCCGACATTGTCGAGATCGTTGTGCTTGCCGCCGGCACGCACGCATTTCTGCGACGTGGTGGCGGTGCTGTAGGGTCGCTTCTCCAGGCCGGTGAAGACATTCTTGAACTGCACCATGCCGGCATTGGTGAACATCAGCGTCGGGTCGTTGCGCGGCACCAGCGGGCTGGACGATACGACCTCGTGGCCGTTCTTTCGGAAATAGTCGAGGAAGGTCGACCGGATGTCATTCACGCCGCTCATGCTACGCCCTTTGCCCGCCAGATGCGGTCCATCACTTGAAAACCAGTGGCTTTTATCGCTCGCGCTCTGGACTGTCCAGCCAAACGCAACCGGCCGCACATCTTTGAAGATGCGCGGCCGGTGCGGAAAAATCTTCGGGCGGAAAGACTACAGGTCTTCGCTGCCGCCCTCCTGGGCGTCCGGACCGCCATTCTCCAGGAACCGATCGGCGATCAGCCCCGCGTTCTGGCGCAGCGCAAGCTCGATCTCGCGGGCGAGTTCCGGATTGTCGCGCAGGAAGGTCTTCGCATTCTCGCGCCCCTGCCCGAGCCGCTGGCTGTTGTAGGAGAACCAGGCACCGGACTTCTCGACGATACCGGCCTTGACGCCGAGATCGACCAGCTCACCGGTCTTCGACACGCCCTCGCCGTACATGATGTCGAACTCGACCTGCTTGAAGGGAGGCGCCATCTTGTTCTTGACGACCTTGACGCGGGTCTGGTTGCCGACCACTTCCTCGCGTTCCTTGACGGCGCCGATGCGGCGGATGTCGAGGCGCACGGACGCATAGAACTTCAGTGCGTTGCCGCCGGTCGTCGTCTCCGGCGAGCCGAACATCACGCCGATCTTCATGCGGATCTGGTTGATGAAGATGACCATGCAGTTGGAACGCGAGATCGAGGCGGTCAGCTTGCGCAGCGCCTGGCTCATCAGCCGCGCCTGCAGGCCGGGCAGGCTGTCGCCCATCTCGCCCTCGATTTCGGCGCGCGGCGTCAGCGCGGCGACCGAATCGACCACGAGAACGTCGATCGCGCCGGAGCGAACCAGGGTGTCGGTGATCTCCAGCGCCTGCTCGCCCGTGTCCGGCTGCGAAATCAGCAGGTTCTCCAGGTCGACGCCCAGCTTGCGGGCATAGATGGGATCGAGCGCGTGCTCGGCATCCACGAAGGCGCAGATGCCGCCCTTTTTCTGTGCTTCCGCGATCGTCTGCAATGCAAGCGTCGTCTTGCCCGAGCTTTCCGGGCCGTAAATTTCCACGATGCGGCCCTTGGGCAGGCCGCCGATGCCGAGCGCGATGTCGAGGCTGAGAGATCCCGTGGAAACCGTCTCGGTCTCGACCACGTTCTCCTTCGCGCCAAGCTTCATGATCGATCCCTTGCCGAAGGATCGTTCGATCTGCGACAGTGCTGCGTCCAGCGCCTTGCTCTTATCCACTGTTTTGTCCTCTACAAGCCGCAAAGAATTTTGTGCCATCTGATCCACCTTTAGGTTATTGACGCCACGCAGGCAACGAAGCAACTGATGTCGATCATGTACACGTTTTGTTCCACTTCCGCAAGGCCCCTTCATGTGACCGCCCGGCATGGCCTTTCCGGAACCTGTTCGTCTCTTGTTCCGCCCACACCGCCAGTCATCACCACCGGCGAGAAAGGCCCCGGCGGAACCCTCCGTAGCCGAATCGGCGGCATCGTCATCCGGGGTTCGCGCCGATGACGAAACGGGTCCTCGTGGTCGGCGGCGCGCACCTCGATCGTCGCGGCCGGATTGCCTGCGAGACGGCGCCAGGCGCCAGCAACCCCGGGTCATGGCATGAGGATGTGGGCGGCGGCGCCTTCAATGTCGCGCGCAACCTGGCGCGGCTCGGGCACGCCGTCGAACTGGTCGCGCCCCGCGGCGGCGATGCCGCAGGCGACAGGGTCGCGGCCGAGGCCCTGTCGGCGGGCATCGAGGATCGCCCCGTCGTCTTCCTCGATCGCGCCACGCCGAGCTATACCGCCATCCTGGAGCGGGACGGCAATCTCGTCATCGCGCTGGCCGACATGGATCTCTACCGGTTCTTCACGCCACGGCGGTTGCGCGCGAGATCGTTTCGAGAGGCGATCGAGCGGGCCGATCTCATCGTCTGCGACGCCAACCTGCCGGACGATACGCTGGCCGCGCTCGCCGCAAAGGCGCGTCTGCGGGGAATTCCCATCGCCGGCATCTCCATATCGCCGGCCAAGGTGGTCCGCTTCCGCAATACGCTTCCCGACCTCACCTGGCTGTTCATGAACCGAGCCGAGGCCACCGCGCTTGCGGGCAAGGCACCCGACGCCGCAGATCGCTGGGCAGACCTCCTGCGCCCGCTCGGGCTTTCCGGCGGCGTGGTCACCAGAGGCGGCGACGAGATCGCCGCCTTCGATGGCCCGCAGTCCTTGGTGGCGAAACCACCGGCGGCGACCGAGATCGTCGATGTCACCGGTGCCGGCGATGCGCTCGCCGCAGGTACGCTCGACGCGCTCCTTGCGGGGCACAGCCTTCCCGAAGCACTTGCCCGCGGGATCGCCGCGTCCCAGATTGCACTGGCATCGCCCTATTCCGCCCCGCCGGAACTCGACCGCCCGTCCCTGGAGCGCCGGGCAGCATCGCTGGCAGCCCTCACACGCTCCCCATGAGACCACACCGGAGAAAGACATGAGCGCTTCCGCAACCCCCGCCACGCCGATCGTCTATTCACGGGAGGTCGCCGACGCCAGGCGAGACGGTCGCCCGCTGGTCGCTCTGGAATCGACCATCATCACCCATGGCATGCCCTACCCGGGCAACCTCGAAATGGCGCGCAGCGTCGAAGCGATCATCCGCGAGGTGGGTGCCGTCCCGGCCACGATCGCCGTGATCCGCGGCACCCTGCATATCGGGCTGGAAGACGACGAATTGGAGGACCTCGCCCAGGCTCGCGACGTGCTGAAGGTCTCCCGCGCCGATCTCGCCTTTGCGGTCGCGCTTGGCCGGACCGGGGCGACCACGGTTGCCGCGACCATGATCGCAGCTTCGCTTGCCGGCATCCGCGTCTTTGCGACCGGCGGGATCGGCGGAGTGCATCGCGGCGCGGAGGACAGCTTCGACATCTCGGCGGACCTTGAGGAACTTGCAAGGACCGGCGTTGTCGTCGTCTGCGCAGGCGCCAAGGCGATCCTCGACATTCCGAAGACGCTCGAGGTCCTGGAAACACGCGGCGTGCCGGTCGTGACCTACGGCTCGGACGATTTCCCGGCTTTCTGGTCCCGGGTCT
>JAEZHO010000416.1 GCA_023416545.1 Pseudomonadota bacterium | reverse complement strand
CGCCGGCGAAGGTCGGCTTGCCATCCTTCCAGATCGACTGGTGGACGTGCATGCCCGATCCGTTGTCACCGAAGATCGGCTTCGGCATGAATGTCGCGGTCTTGCCGTAGGCATTGGCGACCTGATGTACCACATACTTGTAGATCTGCATCTTGTCGGCGTTGCGGACGAGCGTGTCGAACTTCACGCCAAGTTCGTGCTGCGCGGAGGCCACTTCGTGGTGATGCTTCTCGACGACGACGCCCATCTCGGCGAGAACCGTCAACATCTCCGAACGCATGTCCTGAAGGCTGTCGACCGGCGGGACCGGGAAATAGCCGCCCTTCACGCGGGGACGGTGGCCAAGGTTGCCGGTCTCGTAATCGGTGTCGTCGTTGGACGGCAGTTCCGAGGAATCGAGCTTGAAGCCGGTGTTGTAGGGATCGGCCTTGTACTTCACGTCGTCGAACACGAAGAACTCCGGCTCCGGGCCGACATAGACCGTGTCGCCGATGCCGGAGGCCTTGAGATAGGCTTCGGCCTTCTTGGCGGTACCGCGCGGGTCGCGATTGTAGGATTCGCCGGACACCGGATCGAGGATGTCGCAGAGGACAACCATGGTGGACTGGGCGAAGAAGGGGTCCATGTGGACCGTTGCCGGGTCGGGCATGAGGACCATGTCGGACTCGTTGATCGCCTTCCAGCCGGCGATGGAGGAACCGTCGAACATGACGCCGTCGGCGAACATGTCTTCATCGACGGCGGCGACGTCCATGGTGACGTGCTGAAGCTTACCCTTCGGGTCGGTGAAACGCAGGTCGACGAACTTGACCTCGTTTTCCTTGATCTGCTTCATGATTTCGCTTGCGGTCGTCATTTGCTGCTTCCTTGAATTTGGATGACGAATTGCGCCGAGGCCATGTGCCTGGCGAACTAGATGGCGGCGACGCCCGTTTCTCCCGTACGGATACGGACGACTTCCTCGACGTTGGAGACGAAGATCTTCCCATCGCCGATGCGGCCGGTCTGCGCCGCATTGCGGATGGCTTCGATGACGGCGTCAACGCTCTCGTCGGCGAGGACGACTTCAACCTTCACCTTGGGCAGAAAATCCACCACGTATTCGGCGCCGCGATAGAGCTCGGTATGGCCCTTCTGCCTTCCGAAGCCCTTCGCCTCCGTCACAGTTATGCCTTGCAGGCCGACCTCCTGAAGGGCTTCCTTCACTTCGTCCAGCTTGAACGGCTTGATGATGGCTTCGATCTTTTTCATGAGAAACTATCTCTCCCTGACGTGGCCGTTACCGGCGTGCCTACTAATGCAGGTATCGTGCCAGTCTGCAAAGCCGAAGAGGCAAAAAATTCCCTTATCCTACTGAAATTCCGGCAATGCGGGGCTCCAGACGTCGTTCGCACGAAGTTTGTGGCCTTGATTTTAGGCGTCTGATGATTTGAGCGCCGCGGCACCGCGTTCAGTGCTCTGCTGCGGATGCAGCGCAACGCCCATCGTGTGTGCATTTGCACTTATAATAATCACGTTACCGAACCTGCTGCGGTCGATCTTGCGCGTCGGCACGCTATGGTCTCAATTGGCGGGATGATCGAGGATGTCATCACACTGCTGACCCCAACGGAGATGGCTGCCGCGGATGCGGCGGCTGCCGCTTCGGGAATCGATTCCTACGGTCTGATGGAGAAGGCGGGACAGGCGGTCGCGGCGGCGGCCCTGCGCCACCATCCGCAGACACGCCGCTTCGTCGTCCTATGCGGCCCGGGCAATAATGGTGGCGACGGCTATGTGGCTGCCCGGGTGCTGGCGGAGGCGGGCGCAGCCGTTGCAGTCTTCGCCCTCGACCCCGGCACGGAACCTGGCGGCGACGCGGGGCGGGCAAGATCCAGATGTCCGCTGCCGGCCCTGCGGCTTTCCGATCTTGCCGTTACGTCGGGCGACACGATCATCGACGCGGTCTTCGGCTCGGGTCTTTCGCGTGACGTTCCCGAGAGCCTTCGGACCCTGATATCGGCCGTCGACGCGACCGGGGTGCCGGTGGTGTCAGTTGACCTTCCCTCCGGCCTGGACGGGCGACGGGGCACGCCGCTCGGGGCGGCCTTTCGTGCGAAACAGACGGTGACCTTCATGGCGCGCAAGCCCGGCCACCTGCTGATGCCCGGTCGGTCACTCTGCGGCGACATCGAGGTCGTGGACATCGGCATTCCCTGGCGCATCGTCAGGGGTGCCGCCGGCGTCCTTCGCGTCAACGATCCATTGCTCTGGCGCGACTTTCTGCCGACGCCGGACGCGGGCTCCCACAAGTACAGGCGCGGACATCTCGCGGTCTTTTCAGGCGGCGCATCGCATACCGGCGCCGCGCGTCTCTCCGCCGAGGCCGGGCTTGCCACCGGGGCGGGGCTGGTCACGGTCGCCTCGCCGCCGGACGCGGTCGCCGTGAACGCCGCCCAGTTGACGGCGGTCATGGTGCGTGAGATCGAGGATGCCGCCGCAGTCGGCGAGTGGCTGGCAAGTGCGAAGCTCTCCGCCTTCGTCCTCGGCCCGGGTTTCGGCGTGGGCGCGAAGGCGAGGGATTTCGTC
>JAEZHO010000320.1 GCA_023416545.1 Pseudomonadota bacterium | reverse complement strand
ACCGCCTGCCGCGGGAGCTTCCGCTGCCGGTCGCCGTCGGGGCGGTGTCGGCGGCCCATGACGTGCCGCTCACCGAAGGGCTCGCCGCCTACCTGCATGCGGCGCTGTCGCAGTCGGTCTCGGCGGGGATCCGGCTGGGGGGCTGCGGGCAGGCCGAGGGCGTCGCCATCCTCGCGGCGCTGGAGGCGGCGGTGGTGGATGTTTCGTCCCGGGCGTCGGAATGCGGCCCGGACGATCTCGGGACGGCCGCCATCCGGGCGGAGATCGCCTCGCTCAGGCACGAGACACAGAATTCGAGGCTCTTCCGCTCCTGAGGAGCGGCCTGTGGATGAGAAAGGACAAACGCATGAAATCGCCCAACGGACCGCTTCGCATCGGCATCGGCGGTCCTGTCGGTTCCGGCAAGACGGCGTTGACGGAAAAGCTCTGCAAGGCGATGCGCGAGGAATACTCGGTCGCCGTCGTCACCAACGACATCTATACGCGGGAAGACGCCGAGGCGCTGGTGCGTATGCAGGCGCTGTCGTCCGACCGCATCGTCGGGGTGGAGACCGGCGGCTGCCCGCACACTGCCATCCGCGAGGACGCGACCATCAACCTGCAGGCGATCGCCGGCCTCAACGAGCGGTTTCCGGACCTCGACGTCGTCTTCATCGAATCCGGCGGCGACAACCTGGCCGCAACCTTTTCGCCCGACCTCGCGGACCTGACCATCTACGTCATCTCCACCTGCCAGGGCGAGGAAATCCCGCGCAAAGGCGGGCCGGGGATCACGCGCTCGGACCTGCTGGTCATCAACAAGAAGGATCTCGCGCCCTATGTCGGCGCCGATCTCGATGTCATGGACCGCGACGCCTCACGGATGCGCGAGGCCAAACCCCACCTTTTCACCGACCTTAAGCGCGGCGAAGGCGTCGACCACGTGGTCCGGTTCCTCAAGGAAAACGGTGGGCTGTGAACAGGGCGCTGCCGACGTCAGACGTCGCGCAGCGCCTTCACGTCGCCGATCTGGATGATGCGGCCGCGGACGGTGACGCCGGCGCGGCGGAGCGATGAAAAGGCGCGCGACAGGGCTTCCGGCGCAAGGCCCAGCATTCCGGCAAGAAGGTTCTTCTGGAACGGCAGGCGGACGGAAGCCGGGCCGCCATCCACGGGACAGGCCTTCATCAGATATTCCGCCACGCGCTGGGGCGCGGTGTGCAGGCGGTCGTTCGCGACGCAGTCCATGGTCGTCAGCAGGTGCCGCGACAGGCAGGAAATGATCGCCCGGGCGATCTCCGGTTCCTGCTCCGCCAGCTGCCGGACGACGCGGATGTCGAAGCGGGCGAGGGTCGCGTGCTCGGCGGCCTGGGCGTGGAAGCGGTAGATCTCGTCGCCGTAGATCAGGCATTCGGCGAACGTGTCGCCCGGCCCGCAGATGCGGATATCGGCCTCGCGCCCCTCGCGGTTCAGGCGGTAGAGGCGGACATAGCCCGAGAGCACGCAGTAGAAATGATCGGCGGGCATGCCTTCGCGAAAGACGATATGGCGCGCCGGAACGCTGCTGATCGATGCGGCGTTCAGCATCTTGATCAGGGCTTCGCCGTTCAGGTCGGCCAGAAACGGCGCCCTGACCAGCATTGCCTTGTCGCGGCTATTCACTCTCAGGCTCTTGTTCATTGAAACTGTGGGCTTTTCCATCGCTAGACGCGGTTGCTCGACCAATTCTTGACCGATATCTAGCAACTGCCGCGGGAAAACCTTTGACATCGATCAAATGTGGACGCAGTTGCTCGCGAACGGAAAAGGCCGGGCGCTGGCCCGGCCTTGACGATCGGCTGCGGTCGTTTCGACCTATTCCGCCGCCCAGGGCGTCATCCGCATCACGTTGGCGCCCGCCTTGTCGTCGTTGGCGCCGTTCTGCTTCTCGATCGACGTCAGGCGCTCCTCCAGCGTCGCGATCGAGGAGGCTGTCTCGTGGGCACGGCGGCTGAGTTCTTCCGTCGACAGTTCCGCGGCCTCGTGCTCCTTCTTGCCGAACAGACCGCCGAAGATGCGGCCGAGCAGCAGCGACAGGTCGTCCATGATCAGGAAGAAGGCGGGAACCACGACCAGCGACAGCACCGTCGAGACGATGATGCCGCCGATCACGGCAATCGCCATCGGGGCGCGGAACGAGCCGCCTTCGCCGACGCCGAGCGCCGAGGGCAGCATGCCCGCCGACATGGCGATCGAGGTCATGATGATCGGCCGGGCGCGCTTTCGGCCGGCCTCGACCATGGCATGGACCCGCTCCATCCCGTGGCGGCGCATCTCGATCGCGAAGTCCACGAGCAGGATGGCGTTCTTGGTGACGATGCCCATCAGCATCAGGATGCCGATCAGCACCGGCATGGAGAGCGAGTTCTGGGTGATGATCAGCGCCATCGCGACGCCGCCGATGGCAAGCGGCAGCGACAGGAGGATGGTGAAGGGCTGGATGACATCCTTGAAGAGCAGGATCAGCACGACGAGCACCATCAACAGACCGAGCAGCATGGCGTTTCCGAAGCTCTGCGTCATCTCGGCCTGCACCTTGGCGTCACCGCTTTCGGCAAGCCGCACGGTGGGCGGAAGCTCCGTCTGGTCGACGATCCGCTTGAATTCCTCCGTCGAGGTGTCGAGGGCGGTCCCGAAGGGAACGTCGGAGCCGATCGAGACGACGCGGCTGCGGTCGTTGCGCCTGATGGAGCTCGGGCCTTCCGCATAGTCGATGTCGGCGACGCTGTAGAGCGGCACGGTCTCGCCGGTCGCCGTCTTGATCTTCAGCGCCCGGATCGCGGCGAGGTCGCGGCGCAGGTCGAGCGATGCCTGGACGCGGATCGGGATCTGCCGGTCGTCGATCGACATCTTCGCAAGCTGCGCGTCGATATCGCCGATGGTCGCGACGCGCACCGTCTCGGAGATCTGCTGCGGCGTGATGCCGAGCCGGGCGGCCTCGTCCTTGCGCGGGCGGATCTGCAGTTCGGGCCGCGGCAGGGCGCCTTCCGAGCTGACGTTCGCGAGGATAGGCGAGGCGCGCAGCCGCGATTCCAGCAGGCTCACCGCCTCGTTCAGGTCCGCTTCGCTGGAAGACAGGAAGTTGAAGCTGAGTTCGCGCTCGGCGCGGTCGTTGAGCTTGGAAATCCGCACGTCCGGGATCGAGCGGACCTTTTCGAAGAGTTCCCGCTCGACCTCCCACTGGGGCCGGGTGCGGCCGTGGTCGGGCAGCTTGGGGATGATGTCGCCCAGGACGGGAATGGAGCCGAGGCCCTTGTTGACCAGGGTCTTCAGCAGCGAATGATCGATGTTCTGCAGGATGACGCGGACCGTCGCGCGGCGCAGTTCCAGATCGCCCTTGGGGGAGGCGCCACCGAGCACGAAGACGCTTTCGACGCCGTCGAGATCGCGCACGGCCTCATAGATGAGGTCGGTGGAGGCGGCGGTTTCCTCCAGCGTCGCATTCGGCGGCAGTTCGACGGAAAGGACGATGCGCGAGGAGTCCTCCGGCGGCAGGAAGCTGCCGGGAATCTGGCTGAGCAGCGCCACCGAACCGATGAGGAAGGCGATCGCGCCGAGAAGCGTCGCGTAACGCATGTACCATCTGGTGGTGGTGCCGGTGACGAGCCGCGTATAGGCCTTCATCAGCCGGCCGTCATTGTCCTGATGGTCCTCCATCGCGTCTTCGGCGCGCATCCAGTAGGCCGCCATCAGCGGCGTGATGAGACGCGCCACCAGCAGCGAGAAGAAGACGGAGAAGGCGACCGTCAGGCCGAACTGGATGAAGTACTGGCCCGGAATGCCCGGCATGAACGAGACCGGCACGAAGACGGCGATGATGGTGAAGCTGGTGGCGATGACGGCAAGGCCGATCTCGTCGGCCGCATCGAGCGCTGCGCGATAGGGCGTCTTGCCCATCTTGATGTGCCGCGCGATGTTTTCCACCTCGACGATCGCGTCGTCCACCAGGATGCCGGTTGCGAGCGTCAGCGCCAGGAAGCTCACGAGGTTGAGCGAGAAGCCCAGGAGATCCATGACCCAGAAGGTGGGGATGGCCGAGAGGGGGAGGGCGACCGCGGAAATCACCGTCGCGCGCCAGTTGCGCAGGAAGAGCATCACCACGATGACGGCGAGGATCGCGCCCTCCGTCAGCGTGTGCAGCGCGGCCTCGTAGTTGCCGTAGGTGAAATAGACGGAATCGTCGACCATCTCGATGTTGACGTCGGGATTTGCCTCGCGAACCGTCTTCAGGCTTTCTGCCACCGTCTCGGCCACGGAGACCTCGCTGGCGCCCTTGGCACGGAAGACCGCGAAGGTGACGGAGGGCGAGCCGTTGAAGCGCGAGAACGACTTCTGTTCCTCGTAGGTATCGGTGACCGTGCCCAGTTCGGAGAGCTTCACGAACCGGCCGTTGGTGAGCGCGATCGTCGTGTCGGCGAGTTGCTGCACGGTCCGGGCGTCGCCCAGCGTGCGGATCGTCTGCTCGTTGCCGGCCACCTGGCCGCGGCCGGAACCCAGGTCGACGTTGGTGCCGCGGATCTGGCTATTCACCTCGACCGCAGTAATGCCGTAGGAATTCAGCTTGGCCGGGTTGAGCGACACGCGGATTTCGCGGTCGGAACCGCCGTAGCGGTCGATCCGGCCGATGCCCGGCTGGCCCTGCAGTTCCCGCTTGATCGTGTCGTCCACGAACCAGGAGAGTTCCTCGAGCGTCATGTTCGGCGAGCTTACCGAGAAGGTCTGGATCGCCTGTCCCTCGACGTCGATCTTGGAGACGACGGGCTCCTCGGCGCTTGCCGGCAGATCGCTGCGGATGCGGTCGATCGCGTCCTTGGTATCCTGCACGGCCTCGTCGGTCGGCTTCTCGATGCGGAAGAGGACGACGGTCTGCGACTGGCCGTCGGTGACCGTCGACTGGATCTCGTCCACGCCGCTGATGGAGGCGACCGCGTCCTCCACCTCCTTGGTGACCTGCATCTCGAGTTCCGCCGGCGAGGCGCCGCTCTGGACCACGGTGATCGAGACGACCGGAACGTCGATGTTCGGGAAGCGGGTGATCGGCAGGGAATAGAAGGACTGCAGCCCGAGGAAGAGCAGCAGCGCAAAGCCGAGCAGCGGCGCAATCGGGTTGCGGATCGACCAGGCGGAGAAATTCATCTTTGGTCCTCGATCAATTCGACGCGGTCTGCCGCGCGGGAACCGGATTGATCCGGTCGCCATCGCGCACGAAGGCGCCGGCCTTCTCCACCACCACGTCGCCGGCCTTGAGGCCGCTCGCTATTTCCACGAAGCCGTCATCCTGGATGCCGACCTCGATCTCCACCTGCTTGACGATATTGTCCTCCACCTTGCGGGCGAAGGAGCCCTCGCGTCCCGTTGTGACCGCAGACAGCGGCAAAGTGAGGGCGGTCGTCTCCTCGACGATGATCTGCGCGCTGCCGTACATGCCGGCACGGGCGCCGCTTTTGGCGTCGACCGCGATGCGCACGAAGCCGAGGCGGCTGACGGGATCGACCGTCGGCGATACCAGCCGCACCTCGCCCTCGATGGAACGCTTGCCGCCGGCGATGCTGAGCATGGCCTTCTGGCCGGGCTTTATCTTCTGGATGTCCGTTTCCGAAAGGTCGGCGACCAGTTCCAGCGCGCCGTCGCGGATGATGGTGAACAGCGGTTCGCCCGCGCCGCTCGCGATCGCGCCGACCTTCGCGTTGCGGGCCGCGACGATCCCTGCGAAGGGTGCCTTCACGCCGGTGCGCGCAAGCTTCAGGTCGATGTCGGCGATCTGGCTTTCGACGACCTTGATGTCCGCTTCGCCGACCGAGACCGACTGCCTGGCGGCTTCGAGCCGTGCCTCGGCTACGTCGGCCGCCGCCGTCGCACGTTCGACCTCGGCGACCGAGCCGGTGCCGGTCTTGCCAAGCCGCGTGGCGCGCTCCCGCTGCCGGATCGCGTCGTCGAAATTCGCCTGCGCCTCGATGACCTGCGCCTTGTACTGCGCAAGCCCGGCCTCGGCCTTCGCCTTGTTCGCCTCCAACTGGCTCTTCTGCAGGATCAGCGCGTCGTCGTTCAGCGTCGCAAGAACCTGGTCGGCCTCGACCACGTCGCCGACATCGGCCTCCAGCGAGCGGATCGACAGCCCGTCGACGAGCGGCTGGACATAGACTTCCTGGACGGCCCTGATCGTTCCCGTGGCGATCACGCGGTCCGTCAACGGCCGCTCCACCGCCTCGGTGACGATGATGGAGGGCAGGTTGGCCTCCTGCGCAGCGGCGGGCTCGGCATCTTCCTGCGCAAGGCCGGGGAGCGCCGGCAGGGCGAGAAGGGCGGCCGGGAGGAGACAGGCCAGGAAAATAGACTTGCGGAGCATGCGTACTGGATCCAGTTGGGCAACAGGGTTCAATCGGCCCCGCCATCGCGCGGGAAATACCCGACCGCCGGCGGTCGGGGTGGAACGACAAACTGGTGCCGGGGCAAACGCCTGCAAGGCAGGCATGGATGTTTCACCGGCTCACTTTTCTAGGAGCACGCGGTATGCAAATCAAGTATGTTCTTTTATTGTTCTCATTACATTATGTTATAGTTTACGTAACAACGCGCGGTGGTGGCCGCGCGTTGTTCTCCGTGCCGGCAAGTTGAACGGGACCGTTACTGCGCGGCCGCGTCGGTGATCTCGGTGGTGAAGGCGCCGTCCGGCTCCTTGGTGATGATCTTCTGGTCGAGAAGCGCCTTGGCGGTGCGCTCGTAGACGGCGGGGTCCAGCTTGCCGGTGCCGTCGCCGATCAGCTTGGCGACCTCGCCCATCATGCGCGTCTGGTGGTTCTCGTCCTGGCCGCCGTTGTCCATGACGATCCCGGCGGCTTCCTCGGGGTTCTCCATGGCGTATTTCCAGCCCTTCATGGAGGCGCGGACGAACTTCACCATGTTCTCCTTGAAGGCCGGGTCGGCAAGCTTGTCCTCGAGGACGTAGAGCCCGTCCTCCAGGAGGTCGTTGCCCATCTCGGTATAGTTGAAGACGACCAGGTCCTCCGGCTTGAAGCCGGCATCGATCGCCTGCCAGTACTCGTTATAGGTCATGACGGAGATGCAGTCGGCCTGTTTCTGGACGAGTGGCTGCACGTCGAAGCTCTGCTTCAACACGGTGACGCCGTCCGGGCCGCCTTCGGTCGAGAGCCCCAGCTTGTTCATCCAGGCGAAGAAGGGATATTCGTTGCCGAAGAACCAGACGCCGAGCGTGTGGCCCTTGAAATCGGCCTCGGTTGCGATCGGGCCGTCCTTCGGGCAGATCAGCTGCAGGCCGGACTTCTGGTAGGGCTGGGCGATGTTGACGAGCGGCACGCCCTTTTCGCGGGCGACCAGCGCGCCGCCCATCCAGGCGACGATGACGTCGGCGCCGCCGCCGGCGATCACCTGTTCGGGGGCGATGTCGGGGCCGCCGGCCTTGATCTCCACGTCGAGGCCTTCCTCGTCGTAGAAGCCCTTGTCCTCGGCCACGTAATAGCCCGCGAACTGCGACTGTGCGACCCATTTAAGCTGCAGGACGATATCGGCGGCCGCAGCCGCCTGGACGGCCGCCAGCGACATGGCGCTCGCCATCAATGCAACAAGGATATTTCTCATTGTTTTTATCCTTTCCCTCTGAGGTTTTGCCGCCTCCGTCGTTGCGGATGGCGGATACGTCTAGCCACCACGGCTCGACGGATGCCAGAGCGTCGTCGCCCGCTCCGCGAGGGCCACGACACCATAGAAGACCGATCCGATGACGGCGGCAACCGCGATCTCCGCCCAGACCATGTCGACGTTCATTCGGCCGATCTCGGTGGAAATCCTGAACCCCATGCCGACGATCGGCGTGCCGAAGAATTCCGCGACGATCGCGCCGATCAGGGCGAGCGTCGAGTTGATCTTCAGCGCGTTGAAGACGAAGGGCATGGCCGCGGGAAGGCGCAGCTTGACCAGGGTCTGCCAGTAGCCGGAGGCGTAGGATCGCATCAGGTCACGCTCCATCGGCCCGGAGGCAGAAAGCCCCGTGACCGTGTTCACCAGCATGGGGAAGAAGGTCATGACGATGACGACGGCCGCCTTGGAATGCCAGTCGAAGCCGAACCACATCACCATGATCGGCGCGACGCCGATGATCGGCAGGG
>JAEZHO010000316.1 GCA_023416545.1 Pseudomonadota bacterium | reverse complement strand
GCGCGCCGGCCGATGCCGAGCTTTTCGGAAAGGTCCCGCTCGGTCGGCAGCCGCCCGTTTGGAGCAAGCTCGCCGGCCGCGAGCATCTCGCGCAGCCGCTCGAGGGCGTAGTTGGCATTGTCGTGCTTTACCGTACTCAAGTTCGTACCACCGTGCGCACCACTTTCCGATTGGTTCAGTGGACGTCGGTTTCGCCGCGCCGTCAATCTATTTTTTGGTCATTCTGGAAATTGGCGAAGCTTTAGGCAGTCAGAGCGTTCCGCTCGGATCGACAGGGGAAGGGGCTCAGGCTTCTATCTCTACATCGCCCTTGGGGCGCGAGCAGCAGGCGAGGATGAAGCCCTCCTCGATCTCCTCGTCAAGGATGCCGCCGTTGTGGGTCATTTCCACGTCGCCCGAGAGCTTCAGGACCCTGCACGTGCCGCAAAGGCCGGATTCGCAGGCGGCGGCGATCCTGACGCCGGCGGCGCGGGCGGTCTGCAGGATAGTGTGCCCGGGCTCGCAGCGCCCTTCCTTGCCGGAAGCGGAAAAGGCCACCCTTGCCGGGGCGATCTCGCCGATTTCCCCGGCGCTCGTGGAGGGCAGCGGCGGCGCGACCGGCTGGAAGCTCTCCTCGTGGTAGCTACCCATGTCGAAGCCCGCGCCCTTCAGCGCGTCCCGCACGGTCGCCATGAACGGTTCCGGCCCGCAGCAGAAGACGGTGCGGTCGAGGAAATCGGGCGCGAGCAGCGCGATCTTCGCCTTGTCGATGCGGCCCTTGAGCCCGGACCAGAGCTGTCCGCGCGACAACTGCTCGACGATCAGGCCGAGCGTGAACTGCGGCATGTCGCGGGCCCGGGCCTCCAGCTCCCAGCGGAAGATGATGTCGTCGGGCGAGCGGGCGCAGTGCAGGAAGGTGATGTCGCTGTCGGGCGACCGGTCGCCGAGATCGCGCGTCATCGACATCATCGGCGTGATGCCCGATCCGGCGGAGATGAACAGATACCGGCTGCCCGGGTGCCTGGCATAGGAAAAATCGCCGAGCGGGCCGAAGGCCTTCAGCGACATCCCCGGCTTCAGGTTGTCGAACATCCACCGCGTCCCGATCGATCCGGCCTGCGCCTTGACGGTGACCGAGACCGTATAGGGGCGGGACGGGCTGGAGGAGAGCGTGTAGGTCCGCATCAGCGGCTCGGGACCCACGGGTATTTCCAGGGTGACGAACTGGCCGGGCAGGTAGCGGAACCATATGCCGGGCTTGTCCGGGCGGAAGGTGAAGGTCATCACGTCCGGCGCTTCCGGCGTGACCGCCACGCATTCCAGCCGGTGCTCCCGGTCTGTCCACGGGCGCATTTCGTCGAGGTGGCGGAAGATCGGCTGCGCCATGTTCATCTCACGCCACCGCCGAAAGCGCCGTGCCGCCCTGCAGGCGGGTCAGCATGAAGTTCGTGTACCACTCGACGAACTGCATGACTCCGCCCTCGTGCTCGGGAGAATAGGGTCCGGGCTCGTAGGCCGGCGAGCGGATGCCGAAGGCGTTCTCCTCGACGATCTGCCGGTCCTGGTCGTTGGTCATGTTCCACACATGCGTCAGGTCGTGGAGATCGTAATCGACGCCCTCGACGGCATCCTTGTGCACCAGCCATGTGGTGGTGACCGCCGTCTCTTCCGCCGACAGCGGCAGCACGCGGAAGGAGATCGCATGGTCGACGAGGATGTGGTTCCACGTCGTCGGGTAATGGAAGAGCAGCATCGTGCCGATATGCGAGATCGTGACATCGTCGGAGAGCGGCCGTCGCACGGCCCTTCGGCCCGTCATCGTGTAGCTTTCGGCATCCTCGATCAGCGGCATGCGGGCGGTGCGGAACTGGCCGGACGGGTCGATGCGGAACTCGCTCGGCAGCCGCGCCGCCTCGCAGCGTGCCCAGTGTTCCGCGATGACCGGATCGTCCTTTGCGCCCTGCACCCCCGTCGCGCTCGGCGCCTCTGGATAGGTGCGGCAGAGTTCCGGGTGATTGCTGGCGCAGTGGTAGCATTCCCGGTTGTTTTCCCAGACGAGCTTCCAGTTGCCTTTTTCGACGATCGTGTTCCGGTGGGCGACCTTGGCTTCCCACAGCCGGTGCGGCTTCATGTACGGCTCGATCGACGCGCGCACCGGACCAAAGTCGCTCGGCGTCTCGGCAAGGCAGATGAAGATGTAGCCCGCGACGCTCTCGCAGGCGACGGCCTTCATGCCGAACTGCGCCTTGTCGAAATCCTCGCCCATCTGCCGCGCGAAGACCAGCGAGCCGTCGAGGTCGTAGGTCCACTGGTGGTAGGGGCAGACGAGGCGGGCGGACGCGCCGCGCTCCTGGGTGCAGACCCGGTGGCCGCGATGGCGGCAGGTATTGTGGAAGGCCCGGATCGCGCCGTCCTTTCCCCTGACGATCACCACCGGATAGTCGCCGATCTGCGCCGTGAAATAATTGCCGGCGCGCGGGATCTCGCAGTCATGGCCGATGAACAGCCAGTCCTTGTACCAGATCTCCTCCAGATCGACCCGGTGGAAATCGGGATCGGTGTAGAAGGGTTGTTCGAGGCTGAAGCCGGGGGTCCTTGCCCTGATCCGGCGAAGCATGTCGTTGCGGGCATCCATTCTCTTCATCCCTTCGCGGGACCGTCGGATGGCTTAGTTGCGCACCGGCCTGCCCTGAGGCGCCGTCGCCCGATCGCCCACCGCAACCAGTCGTTCCTATCGACCCTGGGCCGGTCATCGTCTTCTCGAAACCGCACTGCGCGTGCGGCGCCGAACAGCTTCAGGCTAGCAGAGGTGCCGGCATTTCGAGATGTTCTTTCGCGACATGGCGACTGCGCAAACGGAACAGCCGTTCGACACGGCGATTTCCTCTCCGGTTCCGGCCCGTCCTGTGGTATCGGCATGACGGTCGCGCTCGCGGGTGGACTGCCCATGCCGCCGCGCGACACGGGGCATCAATCGGAGGAACAGCATGCCGACACCACCTTTCCGTGCCGACCACGTCGGCAGCCTTCTTCGCCCGCTCGCCATTGCGGAGGCACGCGCGGCGCAAGTCGACGCGGCCACCCTGCGCGCCATCGAGGACGCTGAAATCCCGAAGCTCATCAGGATGCAGGAAGAGGTCGGCCTCAAGGTCGTCACCGACGGCGAGGCCCGCCGCGCCTTCTGGCATTTCGATTTCATGGGCATGCTCGACGGCATGGACATGGAAACCCGCGGCCAGGGCGTGCAGTTTCACGGCACCCAGATCCCGCCGGTCCATCCGGTGATCAACGGCAAGCTCGGCTTCCCCAAGGATCACCCGATGCTCGAGCACTTCACCTTCGTGAAGGATCATACGACCGTCTGCCCGAAGATCTCGATCCCCGGCCCGTCCTGCGTCCACTTCCGCACCGATCCGGTCGACGTCCGCCCGGCCGAGTACAAGGATCCCGACGTCCTCTTCGCCGATATCGCCGAGACCTACCGTCAGGCGGTCGCCGCCTTCTACGCCGCCGGATGCCGCTACCTGCAGCTGGACGACATCTTCTTCGCCTATCTCGGCGATCCGAAGCAGCGCGAGCAGCGCAAGGCCATGGGCCAGGATCCGGACTGGCTGATCGACCGCTATGCCTGGATGCTCGAGGAGGCGATCAAGGACCGGCCCTCGGACATGGTCATCGGCATGCACATGTGCCGCGGCAATTTCCGCTCCACCTACGCCGCCACCGGCGGCTACGACGCGGCCGCGGACGCCATCTTCAACAAGACCAGCGTCGATATCTATTTCATGGAATACGATACCGACCGCGCCGGCGGGCTGGAGCCGCTCAAGCTCCTGCCGAAGGGCCGCAAGCGCATCATGGCCGGCTTCATCACCACCAAGACGCCGGAGCTGGAATCCATGGACTGGCTGCGCAAGCAGTTCGAGGCGGCCTCCCGCTACGTCGACATGGACCAGCTCGGCATCGCGCCGCAATGCGGTTTCGCGTCGACCGAGCACGGCAATGCCATCACCGAGGAAGACCAGCGCCGCAAGCTCGAACTGGTGGTGAACACCGCCCGGGAAATCTGGGGAACGGCGTAAGCCCTTGGTAAAGCCGAACCCGTCCGTTGCCGCGGGCGGGTTCGCATCGATCCCGACCCTCTCCCGCCAGAACCTCCCGCCCGCGAACGGCCCGCCTCCGCGCCGGTGACAGGTGCCTCTGATCCTTTCCCGCACCGACCCGATTGACACTCGCCCGGACTTCGCCGAACATGGCCGCATTCCGAGGGGGGCATCGTAACGATGCTGAGATGGCGGTGAGCCGGACCCTTGAACCTGATCCGGGTCATGCCGGCGTAGGAACGGAAACGGCCTTTTTCGGCGCGAATTCTCTTCTCCGCTTTGCCTGGATCTCCGTGATGTAACGTCGGGAGATCGATTCATGCCATGCATTTCAAGTCGGCGCCCCCGGACGGGGCGTCCGCCGTCCGGCCGGCCGGCGCGATAGGCGGACCATGCCGTCCCGTCACATGGGGATGGGGGTCGTCGGCCTGCTGGTGCTCTGGCAGCTCGCGGTCTGGCTCTTCACGCCCCCGGCCTACATCCTGCCGCCACCGGCGAACGTGCTCGCCGCCTTCGCCACTCGGGGCGGCTTCCTGCTGTCCAACAGCCTGGTCACGATCACCGAGATTGCCATCGGGCTTGCCTGCGGCGCGCTGCTCGGCTCGCTCGCGGCCCTTGCGGTCGCCGCCTTCCCCCGTGCCGGCCGGCTCGTCTGGCCCGCCATCCTCGTGCTTCAGGCGCTGCCGGTCTTCGTGCTGGCGCCGATCCTCGTCCTGTGGTTCGGGTTCGGTGTCGCGTCTAAGGCGGTGATGGCGACGATCATCATCTTCTTCCCGGTCGCGTCCGCATTCGCCGATGGCCTCAACCGGACCGACCCCGCCATCCTCGATGCCGTGGCGCTGACCCCGGCGACCCATTGGCAGACCCTTCGCCACATCCGCGTTCCGCTCGCCCTGCCGGGCCTCGTGTCCGGCCTGCGCGTCGCAGCGCCCCTTGCGCCCATCGGCGCGGTGGTCGGTGAATGGGTCGGCGCGTCTGCCGGGTTGGGCTTTGTCATGGTCCAGGCGAACGCCCGCATGCAGACCGATATCGTCTTCGCCGCAACCGTCGTCCTCGCGCTGCTCACCCTTCTGTTGCGGCTCGCGGTCGATGCGGCCACCGCCCGCTTCACGCCCTGGGCGCCCGAAGTCCCGTCCCGTAACGCAAGATAGTTAGCCGGAGAAGCTTTCATGAATAGTCGTCTTGTTTCCCTCCTCCTCACCGCGGCCCTTTCGATGCCGATGACCGCTCATGCCGCGGATCGCCTGACCGTCATGCTGGAGTGGTTCGTCAATCCCGATCATGCGCCGATCGTCGTCGCCCGCCAGAAGGGCCTGTTTGAGGCGGAGGGGCTGGAGGTCGAACTCATCCCGCCGGCCGACCCCTCGTCCGTTCCGCGGCTCGTCTCGGCACGGCAGGCCGATGTCGGCGTCCACTATCAGCCCAACCTCTACCTCGACCATGCCGCGGGTCTGCCGCTCGTTCGCTTCGGCACCCTGGTGGAGACGCCTTTGAACACGCTGACGGTGCTCTCCGACGGACCGGTCAACACGCTCGCAGATCTCAAGGGCAGGAAGATCGGCTTTTCCGTCTCCGGCTTCGAGAGTGCCATGCTGAGGTGCATGCTTGCGGCCGAGGGGATAGCCCCGGACGAGGTGGAACTCGTCAATGTCAACTTCGCGCTTACCTCGTCGCTTCTCGGCAGGCAGGTCGATGCGACGATCGGCGGCTACCGCAATTTCGAACTCACCCAGATCCGGCTTGCGGGAGGAAAGGCGCGCGCCTTCTTCCCTGAGGAACACGGCGTGCCGATCTATGACGAATTGATCTTCGTGACGCGCAGCGAACTTGCCGGCGACGATCGCCTGCCGCGGTTCCTCAAGGCGGTGGAAGAGGCCAGCATCTTCCTCACCAACCATCCGGATGAAGCCTGGGCGCTCTTCATCGCCGCCTATCCCGATCTCGACGACGAACTGAACCGCCAGGCCTTCCGCGATACCCTTCCGCGCTTTGCCAAGCGCCCCGCCGCGCTCGACCGTGGTCGCTATGCCCGCTTCGGCGCCTTCCTGGTCGAAAGTGGGCTGATCGAAAAGGCGCCGCCGGTCGCGGATATCGCCATCGAGATCGGGGGGTGACGCGGATGGCGTCCGGCGACAGTGCCGGCGGGAACCCGGCCCAGCCCGCCTTGCTCCGACCGGAAGACCGGCCGGCAGCGCCTTCCGTCGCGGCCGGGCTCGCGCTGCGGATTACAGGCGTGCTCTCGGCTGCGGCGGGCATTCTCCTCGCAATGCTCCTGCTTCTCGTCCTCGTCGCGGTCGCGCTCCGCTACGGCGCCTCGACCGGCTTTGCCGGCACGGAAGAGGCCGCTCTCTGGCTCTTCCTCGCGCTTGTCTGCGCGGGCCTGCCGCTGACGCTGCGGGGCCCGCTTTCCCTTCGCCTCGATATCGTCACCCGGCTCCTGCCGCCGCGCGGGCGGGGCATGGCAACCGTCGGCGCCGATGCCGTGAGCGCGGCCGCGGGCTTCCTTCTCGCCAGGGGAGGGGCCGAAGCGGCGACGGCGATACGCTCGGTCTCGCCTGCGCTTGGCCTGCCGGAATATCTGAGGTTCTGGCCGCTCGCGGCGGGCGGCCTTCTCCTTCTTGCCATGCTCCTCCTGCTGCGCATCGCCGAGGGGAAGGGATTTCATGGCGTCCTGTCGCTTGTCGCCGGCGCGGCAATCGCCTTCGTCCTCCCGGAGGCCGACCTCGTCTCCGGCCTCCTGCCGAGCGCGGTCGCCGCACTCGCCGCCGGCGCCGGTCTCCTCGTCGGCGCCCCGCTTGCCCACTGCCTCCTGGCCGGGGTCCTGATCGCAATTCCGGCCGGAAGCGGAATGTCGGAACCTGCCATCGTCTCCTCGGCCGCGTCGGGCATGTCGCGCTTCCTGCTCCTCGCCATCCCATTCTTTCTTCTCTGCGGCGGCCTGCTCACCATCTCCGGCGCCGGGCATCGCCTCGTGCGGCTGGCTGAAACCCTTGTCGGCCACAGGAGGGCTGGCCTGGCGCAGACCGCGCTCCTGACCAGCGTCTTCTTCTCCGGCGCGTCCGGTTCGTCGATCGCCAACGCCGCCTTCGGGGCGGCCACCTTTCATCCGCATCTCGTGCGCCAGGGCTATCCCCCCGAGCGTTCCGCCGCGATCATCGCCGCCACTTCCGTCCTCGACAATATCATTCCCCCGTCGATCGCCTTCCTCATCCTGGCGGCCGCGACGGACGTTTCGGCCGGTGCCTTGCTGACGAGCGGCCTCTATGCCGGTCTTCTCATGGCCGCCTGCCTGGCGGTGGCGATCCGTCTGGCGAATGGCGACAGCCCCCGCGGTCGCCGGGCCGGCGGCCCTGAACGGGCAAGCGCCATGCTGGCCGCGCTGCCGGCGCTCGGGCTTGTCGCCGTCGTCATCTGCGGCATCCGTTTCGGGATCGTGACCCCGACCGAGGCTGCCGCCGTCGCGGCCGGCTACGCGCTTCTTCTTGCCATCGCAGGCGGGTTCCGTGGCCGGGAGCTTGTCTCCACCTTCCGCCAGGCGGGCGCCGAAACGGCCGCGATCGGCCTCCTGATCGGCGCGGCGGCGCCCTTCGCCTTTCTTCTCGCCATGGACGATGTCGCCGGGGCGGTCGTCGGCATCGTCGGGTCGCTCGGCGAAAGCCCGTGGCAGGTCCTCCTGCTCTGCAATCTCGTCCTGCTCGGGGCAGGCCTCGTGCTCGACACCGGAGCCGCCATCCTCCTGCTCGGACCGATCCTGCTGCCGCTTGCGATCGCCGCCGGGATCGATCCCGTCCAGTTCGGGGTGATTGCCGTGGTCAACCTGATGATCGGAGGCCTCACGCCGCCGGTCGGCATGCTGGTCTTCGTCGTCAGCGGTACGACCGGCGTTCCCGCCGGCGCGCTCTTCAGGGCGGTCGTCCCCTATCTCGCCGCGCTGCTATGCGCCCTCCTGATCCTCTGCCAGCTCGCACTTCTCCTCTGAAAGGATAGCCGATGCTCCCGCTCAAACGCCGTGACTTCCTTGCCGCCGCCGGCCTTCTCCCGGCCCTGGCCTCGCCCGGTTTCATTCGCCCCGCCCATGCCCGCACCCGGGTGGTCACGGTCGCCTCGCTGCTCGGGGAGGAAAAGCCGGAAACGCGGATCTGGCGCTGGGTCGCGGAACGGTCGGAAGAGCGTCTTCCCGGCCGCTTTCGCTTTAGGATCGTCGCCAACGGTGCGTTGGGCGGCGAGAAGGATGTTGCCGACGGCGCGCTGCTCGGCTCGATCCAGGCAAGCCTCTGCACCGTCTCGACCCTGACCGCCTGGGTGCCGCAACTGCAGATCCTCGACCTGCCCTTCCTCTACCGCGACGGGGCCCATCTCGCCCGCGTCGTCGGCGGCGGGGTCGGCAGCGAACTCGGCCGGCGGCTCGGCGAGGAGGGGTTCGTGGTCGGCGGTTTCGTCGATTACGGCGCCCGCCATCTTCTCGCCAAGGAAGCGGTCACCCGGCCGGAGCAGCTGCAGGGCAAGACGATGCGGGTGATCCAGAGCCGCCTTCACACCAGCCTGTGGAGCGGCTTCGGTGCCATCCCCGTCGGGATACCGATCACCGAGACCTATAACGCCCTTTCGACCGGCGTGGCCGACGCCATGGACCTGACCGTTTCCGCCTATTCGGGCCTGAAGCTCTATGAGGTCGTGCCCTTCCTGACGCGGACCTCGCACATCCGCTCCGCCGGTGTCGCCTTCTATGCGGCGGACTTCTGGCGGGGTCTCGACGAGGAGGAGCACCAGGCGCTCTCGGCAATCACCGCCGAGGCCTGCGACCTTTTCAACGGCTGGATGGCGGCGGACGAGAAGGCCTCGCTCGATATCGCCGTCTCGCAGGGAGCGCAGGTGCTCGAGCCGGAACGGCCCGAGGCGTGGCGAAAGCCCGCCGAAGCCGTCTGGGAGGAGTTCAGCGCGACCGTCGGCGGCAAGGAGGTCATCGACGAGGTCCTCCAGCTTGCCTGAGCCGCAGGTCGCTGCGGTCAGTCCTCCCGCAGCAGGTCCTTCACCAGGTGGCGAACGAGGCCGACATGCTGGAGCGCCTCGCGCAGCCGCTCCATGTCGCCGCGCTCGAGCCTGGCCACGTCCACCGTGCCCCCGGGCTTGCGGCCGGCCTCGATGTCGGCGATCTGCTGGGTCAGGATGAGCCGCATCAGGAAGCCGTGCATGTCGGCCAATAGCTCCGCGTCGGCCTGCCCGCGTCCGGTCGCCGCGGCCGCCTGGCGCAGGCGCTCCGGCGTCGCATGGGCGCAGATGCCGTGGCGCAGCGCCATGACGCGGGCACCGGAGACGATCGGCAGCAGGGCCCCTTCCTTGAGGTCGATCCGACCGTGATTGTCTTTCCGCAATCGGCCGAATATGCCGAGCGGGTTGCGGCGTGCCGCTGCGTCCTCGCCGAGCATCCGCAGCATGTCGAGGGAACCCCGCGCCGTCCTCGCAGCTTCCGTCAGCAGGCTTTCCGCAAGCCTGGAAGCCCCGGCCGAGGAGACATGCGCCGGCACGAGGTCGAAGAAGATGTCGACGTTCGCGAGGTCCTGCCGCGTCGGGTTCGTCGCCCAGTCGCGCGCCTGCTGCAGCCATTCCGCACGCGTCCGGCGCCACGACCTGTTCCGGGCCATCACGCCGGCGCGGCAGGTATGCATGCCGGCGCGGTCGAGGATCTCGTTCACCCGGCGCGAGAAGCGGCTGAACCAGTCGTCCTCCGACGCAAGGTCGCCCTCGTATTCGTCGACGACGACAAGCGCATTATCCTGGTCCGCGGCCAGCAGGCTCTCGCCCCGGCCGGCCGAGCCGAGGACGAGAAGGGCGTAATCGGCAGGCGGCGGGCCGTGGCCGGCAGAAAGCAGCTCCGCCTCGGCGATCTCCGCGGCGCGCGCCGTCATCGCCCGGCCCTCCGCGGCGATCACCGCGCCCACGGCCTGGGCGTTAAGGCCATCGGACAGGAGGCCGGCCGCGAGCGAGGGGAGGGCCGACTGGACGCGGGCAAGCTCGCGCGGCCGTGTCGCGGCGGCAATCTCGTCGCCCACCGCCAGCGTCGACAGCGCCCTTTCCCGCAGGAGGGTGCGCAGCGTGAAGACGCCCGCAAGCTCGCCATGCTCGTCCCGGACACCGAGGTATCGAAGGTTCCGGCGCGCCATCAATCCGAGGGCGCGGTAGAGGAACGTGTCCGCCGTCGCTGTGATGACCGGCGAGCTCATGATCGCACCGACTGTAATCGCGCCGGCGTCCGCTCCCTTGTCGGCGAGCG
>JAEZHO010000259.1 GCA_023416545.1 Pseudomonadota bacterium | reverse complement strand
GGGCCGTCTCCCCCTGCCCGGGCAGGGAAGCGCCAGCCGGCGGACGGACGGGTTGGGCGGCGCTCTCGGCGATTGGCTGATCTCCCCCGGACGGGGGGAGGGCCCGCAGGCCGGAAACCCTGCCGGTGCTTGCGGTCTCCCCGGATTGGCTGGCGGATGCCGGGCCCTGGAACAGCACATCCTGCAACAACCTGCTTTTTGAATCCGCGACCACCTGATGGGCGAGCCGCGCCAGTGCCGGGCCATCGTAGATGGCGGGCGCTCCAGCAGTCGCACGCCTTGCCGACGGGGGCTGGAGCGCGGCGTCTGGGCGGGATGGGGCGGGGTTTGCGGCGGCCGGTGAACGGCTGCCACCGGCCTCTTCCGGCTGCAGATCCTCGGGACCGGCCGGAAGCGAACCTTGACCGGAAACGGCATCGGACGCCGGTCCCGGGGGTGCCATGCCGCGGGTCGTGGCCGGTGCCGGGTCCTGCGTCGCAAGCAAGGCAGTCCGCGGTTCCGGGGCGGGGACCGCGACCCGCCCGGCCGGCGACGCGGAGCCTGTGGTGGCCGGCAGGGGCGGTGGGGCGGCTGTTGGCGGAGAAGGCGTTGCCTCGCCTCGACCGGATGCCGGCGGGGTCGCAACGCGTTCGCTTGCCACGGTCTTCGCGGCGACCGGGCCGGCCGCGTCGCCTGCGGCTGGTCCTGAGATCGCCGTTCGTTGCACCGGCGCGCCGGGCGACGCCGCTGCAGCGTCGTTCTGCCGGTAGGAGCTTACGACGGCCCGGGCGGCTGCATCGCGACCGGCTGCCGGCGGACCTTCCAGAGAGGCGGTGAGCCTTGCAGCCTCCGGGCCCGCCGGATTGTTCAGGATGTCGATGAGAACGCGAAGGGTGATGCCGCGCGCAAGCTGGGCGATGCTCTGCTCGACCGCGGCCCGCTGGGACGGGTTCAGCGACTTCAGGGCATCCGCCAGCCTGCTCGTGTAGTCTTCAAGGCTCTCGCCTTCACGCCGGCTGATCTTCAGCAAGGTTCCCACGGTCTCGGCGAGAAGGGAGAGACCCTGGGCCATCTGGACCTGGCTCGAGAGCGAAAGTGTGTCGATCCGGCCGCCGCCGAGAAGGTCGGCGGGAAGAGGGCGGGTCGCAACGGGGCTGCCGCTCGGAACGGCGGGCGAGGGGCGCATCGTCGGCCGGCTGGTATCCTGATGATCTGCGGAGGCGCTCAGTCCAGCACCAACAGGCGGCAGCATGATCTGCTCCATGTCTTCGCGATGGGCAAGACAGATCGGCTACTGCTGGGAAACTTCCTCGCAGCGCCTCGCGCCGCGGCCCGCGACGCCTCATGGCGCAACCATTGCCGATTGATGGACTAGGAGTGCAGCAAATTGGTTAACGCCTGGTTAATGCGCCCGCGGCGCGCCGCCGATCGTCAGATTGCGGGGAGCCGGTGTTACGCCCACGGCCTCTTCTTCAGAAGCGCGTAGAGGCCGATCTCATCGACGGTGACAGGGATCATCGTTGCGGCCTCGCCATCGATCGCAGCACTTGCGGCCAGTTCTTCGGCTGCCTCTGCGTTGACGGCGGTCACGTCAGCGAGCGGTGCCGGAGCGACGCCGTTTGCCGGCAGCGGTGCGTCCTGAGGGACCTGGGTCTCTGGGCCGACAGTCTCGGCCAGTTCGACGGCCGCCGCCAGGACCAGCAACTCATCCGGTCGGGTATCGGCCTCCGCCGGTTCGGCCGTGGCCCGCTCGCTGTCGACTTCCGACGCCGCTTCCTGCATCTTCTGCACGGCTTCAAGCTTCGACGAGGCCTCCAGCATCCGGATGTCGCCCTGCCGCTCGGCCTGCGCCTGCGCATCGTCGACGCGCGTCGGATCATAACCCTGCGGACCGAGCTTGAGTTCTTCCAGCGTTTTCGGAGCGGCGACGTCCTCCAGGCGCTGGAGGACCCGCCGGACGTCGAAGCCGTTCGTTCCGCTCGCGGCGTTGGACAGCCCCTCCATCAGGCGCTGGTTGTCATCGCCGTGCGGGTTCTTGATCGCGGCGACGAGGGTATCGAGCGTGATCCCCATCGCGCGCAGCCCGAGGTCTCGCTCGAGCTTCATGAGCTCGACCGGATCGAGTTCCTTCAGCGCATCCTCAATCGCCTTTCCGAGTGCGTAATTGGATCTGTCCTCTTCGAGATCCATGCCCAGCTTTCCCACCAGACGCTCGATAAGCTCGATCTTCAGCTGGTTCGGGTCGACGTGGTTGACGCTGAACAGGGCCTCGGCGATCTTGTCTTTCGCGCGCTTCGCCTCTGTGCTGGCGCTGACACGGGCCTCGGCCACCATGTCCCGGCGCTTGCCGGTCGCCGCTTCCTCGTCTTCCCGACGCCGCTCCTCGATACTCTCGAGCACCGAGTGCATCAGGTTCGTCGCGACTTTGCCGAATGCTGCGTCTGTGGGAAGTATCATGATCCACCCGTGCCGGTCGCACGTGAGGATAGGATGACCGTCTTAATTGCACGTTAACCGGGCATGCCCGGAACCCGCGCGATCAGCTGTGGGCGAAGATGTCCGTCTCTTCCCAGCCCAAGAGGTCGAGCTTGGCACGCGTCGGCAGGAATTCGAAGCAGGCCTGCGCGAGTTCAAGTCGATTGTCGCGCATGAGACGCTGGGTGAGCTTTTCCGCAAGCGCGTGAAGGTAGAGGACGTCGGATGCCGCATATTCCAGCTGGGCGGGCGAGAGCGTTTCGGCCGCCCAGTCCGACTGCTGCTGGGCCTTGGAAACGTCAATATCGAGCATTTCCCGCAGGTTGTCCTTCAGCCCGTGGCGATCCGTATAGGTCCGTGTCAGTCGCGAAGCGATCTTGGTGCAGAAGACCGGCGTGGTGGTGACGCCGAACGTGTGAAACAGCACGGCGATATCGAAGCGGCCATAGTGGAAGATCTTTCGGCGCGACGAGTCGGCGAGCAGGCCCACGAGGTTCGGCGCATGCTTCTGCCCGGCAGCGATGCGGATGACATCCGCCGTCCCGTCGCCGGGCGACAGCTGCACGACGCAGAGGCGGTCGCGGCGCGGAACAAGCCCGAGCGTCTCGGTGTCGATCGCAATGTCGCCGGTGTAGCGGGCGGCATCGGCCGCGGAAATGTCACCTTCGTGGTAGCGAATGCTGCTCATCGTCTGCCCCATGGATTTCTCCAGTGGCAATGCCACAGTGCCGGCCCCGCGGCAAGCCGGAGCACAGGCTTGGGTCCTTGGTCTTGACCCAAAGCCTTGCGCCGCATGCATTGCTGCAATGCACTTTAGCTCTTGGCAATGCATCAGGCGCACCCTATATGTCTGGCATCGAAGCGACGCACTCCTCCTCCCAGCGTCGTTAGATGAGATCGGCAATCTCCTCCTCCTCCCAATTGCCGATCAAGTTTAAAGCCCGACGCACCTCCTCCCGCGTCGGGCTTTTTCCGTTTCAGGACGTCGTTTTTACGTCTCTTCCGGGAGCTTCGGCTTCGAGCGCATGGCGTTGCTAAAGGAAGTATAGGCGTGCCGCCGAGCGCAGTGCGCCCGGCTACGCAGCCGATCTCAGTTGCATTCCAGCCCCTGGTCGAGATAGCCCGCAACCCCCTCAGGCGGTGCCGGAATCGGCGACGCGCGGCGAACGGCGCC